>NZ_JBFAHP010000011.1:0-210062 GCF_040654255.1 Streptomyces sp. NPDC050732 | reverse complement strand
GGCTGGTCAGGGACGCCTCGCGGGTCCTCGGCGAGCCCGTGACGCACGCCGTGATCACCGTGCCCGCCTACTTCCGGGACGCGCAGCGGGCGGCCCCGCGCGAGGCCGCGGAGAAGGCGGGCCTGGTGGTGAAGAAGATCGTCGACGAGCCGACGGCGGCCGCGGTCGCCTTCGGCCTGCACAAGCCGGGCGGGGCACGCAGCCGGGTCCTCGTCTACGACCTGGGCGGCGGCACCTTCGACATCTCGATCCTCAACACGGTCAAGGACCAGGAGGGCCGGAGCCAGTTCCAGGTCCTGCGGGCGGCCGGGGACATCTGGCTGGGCGGCGACGACTTCGACCTGGCGATCGTGGAGCGGATCATCGCGTGGATGCGGGAGGAGCACCATGTGGATCCCACCGGGGACAAGGGCTTCCTGTTCCAGGCGAAGAAGGCCGCCGAGCGCGCCAAGCGTGAGCTGAACGACATGCCCGAGGCGTACATCGTGATCCCGGCGGCGTACCGCAGCGAGAACGGTGTCCTCGACGTCGAGATGAAGCTGACGCGCGCCGAGTTCCAGGGCATGATCGCGCCGCTGGTGGCCCGCACCATGGACCTGGTCCAGGAGTCCCTGGCCCGCTACGAACTCTCCACCGACGACATCTCCGACGTCCTGCTCGTCGGCGGCGGCACGCTCACCCGCCCGGTGTACGAGGCGGTCGAGGCGTTCTTCGGCGCGGACAAGGTCCGCAGGAACATCAACCCGATGGAGTGCGTCGCCTTCGGCGCGGGCGTGCTCGCCGAGACGCTGCGCGGCGTCGAGTGCTCGGACGCGGAGTGCGCCAAGGTCAACGAGTACGGCGCGGACGCCTGCGGAGCCTGCGGCCGCAGCCTGGCCGACGGGCGGTCCAAGGGCGACACGGGGCTGTACGAGTCGACGCCGATGGCGATGGGCATCGCCGCGATCAAGGGCAGCCAGCGCGACGTGTTCGTCGAGATCATCGAGGCCGGCTCGCCCTATCCGCTCTCCGAGCCGCGCCGGCGCACGTTCCACGCCACCGACAGCCGCCGCATCCGCGTGCCGGTCTACGAGGGCGACAGCAAGGTGGCGAGCGAGAACCACGAGCAGGGCGTCGTCGAGTTCGAGCTGCCGCAGGAGATCGAGGTCAACCGCCAGGTGGACGTCTCCTTCAACTACTCGGCGGACCGCATCATCACGGTGAAGATCTCGGTGCGCGGCACGGACATGGTCCACGAGGCCACTCCGAGCCGGGAGAAGCCGCGCACCCCGCCGCCCGAGCCCGTCGAGGAGCTGGACAGCGCGGTGCTGCGCGAACAGCTGGGCTACGCCGAGCGGGAGGCCGACCACTTCCTGAAGCGGTACGGGCCCTACATCGAACCGGTGCAGGCGATGAAGGTGCGCCGCGACATCGAGCAGGCGCAGCGGGCGGTCGCGATGGGCGACAGCGGCGAGTACAAGCGGCTCACCGAGCTGCTCCTCGACGACATGTACCGGCAGTGCGGTCTGGCCAGCCAGTTCCGGCAGGCCGAGCTCGCCTCCGAGGGCGCGCCTCCGGAGACGGTCCGGCAGATCAACGAAGCAGTCGAGTACGTCAAACAGGCCCACCGGCAGGGCAACAGCGTCGGCACCGCCCAGCAGGCCCGCAACCTCGTGAACCTGGTGGCGGTCGCCCAGTCCGAACGGGCCGTGCCGACGCTGCCCGACAGGCCGGACTACGAGGGCATCCTGCGGTTCGCCGAAGAGACGGCAGGCGGATGACACAGGCACGGCCTGCGGCGGGGGCGGCGGCCCCCGTCAGCCTCGGCATCGACTTCGGCGCCACGGGCATCCGCGCGCTCCACGCGCTGCCGAACGGGCCGGGGCGGCGGCTCGACGCGGAGTGGGGCGACGGGCCGTGGCTGCTGTGCGAACCGGCCGACGTGGGCGAGCTGCCCGTGACCTTCCCGAGCCTCAAGAGCCGCCTGGGCAGCGGACGTCCGGTGCACATCGGGGGCAAGCCGGTCGACGCCGACCGGATCGTGGTGCGCCTGCTCCGGTCCGTACGGGAGCGGGTGGAGGCGGCGGCGCCGGGGCGCGTGGCCCAGACCGTGATCAGTGTGCCCGCGCGCTTCGGCTCGGCGCAGCGGGCGGCGCTGCGGGACGCGGCGCGCGAGGCGGGCCTCGACCCGACGCGGCTCGTCAGCGACTCCATGGCCGCGGTCATCGGCCACATGACGGACCGGGACAGCGGGACGTGCCTGGTCTACGGCATGGGGTACGAGGGGTACGAGCTCGGTCTGATCCGCAGTGTCCGCGGCCACTTCCGCTCCCTCGGCTACGAGGGCGGCGCGACATCGGGAGGGCGCGCGTTCGACGCGGAGACGCTGTCGACGGCGGTGCGGCTGCTGCGCAGAGACCGTGGCGCGGCCTCGGTCACCGGGGTCGACGCGGCCGTGTGGCAGGGGCTTCGCGCGCGCGGGCAGGAGGCACGGGAGGCGCTCGGCGTGCCGGGCGGCCCGGAGGCGGCGGTGCTCGACCTGGAGCTGGGCGCCGGGCCACCGCTCTGGGTACGGTTCGCGCGGCCCGACCTCGACGCGTATCTGGACCGGCACGTGGGGCGCACCCTCGACCGGGCCCAGGCGCTGCTCGACCAGTCCGGGATGACGTCGGCGGACGTGGACACGCTGCTGCTCGTGGGCGGCAACACCCGGATGGAGCAGGTGCGTTCGCGGGTCGCGGGGCTCGGCGGGCAGAGCGTGCAGGCGCCGCCCGAACTCCTCGCGCTCGGCGCCCTGAAGCACGCGGTGCGCCTCGCGGGCGGCGCGGCGTCCGCCGGCCCCGCCGCCCTGGAGGAGGGCCCGCTGGAACCGTCCGGCTCGGCCCAGGACACCCTCTCCGACGCGCCGCCGCTCACGGCGACACTGGTGGGTCTTGAGGAACGGGGGCCGGAGCCGGACCCTCCCGCGGACCCGCGGCTCCCGGGTGAGCCGGGGGCCGTACGTGACGCGGGGGCCGTACGTGACACAGGTCCCATAGGCGGTCACGTAAGCGACCCGGGTGCCGTACGCGAGGTCCACGCTCCCCGCGACATGGGACAGGCGCGGCTGCTCGTCCGGCAGGGGCGACAGACGGAGGCCGCCGCACTGCTGCGCGGGATCATCGCCGAGGCGCGGGAGCTCCTCGACGGCCTGGACCGCCCTTCCCCACCGCCCCCCGACCCCGAACCCTCCACCCCCGAACCGCCCGCCCCCGACACCGCCCCGCCCCCCGCGACGGCCCGGCCTCCGCTCCCGGCCGCCGGGCCCGCCTCCGGACCGGCCCTCGACCACGTGTCGCGGCGCCGGCTCGCCCGCGCCCGGGCCCTCCTGTCGCTCGGCCGGTACGACCACGCGGTGCAGGCCGCGCACCTCGCGTGGCAGGACGCGGCGACCAGGCCGACCGGCGCCGACATGCTGGACGCGATGATCGACGTGCACTGCGCGGCCGCGATGGCGGACATGGCGCCCGAGCACTTCGCCGACGCCGAGCGGTGGCTCAACTGCGCGTACAACCACGACCCGACGAACGTGCGCGTACGCGGCCTGCTCGCCGAACGCACCTTCCGGCACGCCGTGGAACTGGACCGGCGCGGTGCGCGGGATGAGGCGATAGAGGCCCTCGGGAAGTGCCTCACGTGGGATCCTGAACGCGCCGATGCGGACGCGCTGATGCGGCGGTTGAACCGTGACGGCAGGAACCGGCGCGGCAGGGGGGACGTCCTCGGGCAGAGACCCCTCGATCCGCCCACGTGAAGCGCTCCGCAGACACTCCACAAGCACGCCGCAGGCCAGGTCCGCAAGTCAGGGAGGGTTCCGTTTGACGCCCGCACAACTGCTCGACAAAGCCTTGGTCGTCAAGGAGTTGCGGCGGCTGGCGGTGCTGCCCGCGCTCGCGCCGCGATCGGCCGAACTGACCGTGCTGCACCAGGACTTGAGCTCCGACAACCAGCTCGACCGGTGGGCGGAGATCGACCTCGTCCAGGCCTATGTACGCCCGGAGAGCGTCCGGGTCTCCCCCGACCGGCGGCCGGGGCGGCACGACCGGCTGCTGGAGGCGGCCCTCGGGGTGCTCGTCTTCGTACCACTCCTGATCACCTGGTTCGGCCTCCGGGAGGCCGTGCGCGCGTACGGGGAGCTCGCCGATGAAGACCCCGAGCAGTCCACGCGCCCCTTCCTGCAGCTGTGGCAGTCCGGCTTCGGCGGGCACCTCTCGTCGCTCGGGCGCTTCGAGAACGTGGCCCTGATGGCGGTCCTCCTGATCGCCCTGCTCGTGGGGCTCTCCGGGTGGCACGCGCGCGTGCGGCTGCGCTCCGAGCGTGCCGACGACGCGCGGGAGGCGGCGGAGGACCGGCTGCTCGCGGAGCTGGCGTCGGTGCTCACGCGCACGCAGATGCTGCTCGCTTCGCACCGCAGCGCGTCGCCGCAGCAGTTCACCGCGGAGCTGACGAAGGCCGCCCTGAAGATGCAGCAGCTGACGACCAGGGCGGAGCGGAGCCACAACGCGCTCACCGGCGCCACGGCGTCGGTCAGCCAGGCCACCGACGCGCTCAAGCAGGCGGCGCAGTCCCTCACGAAGGAGGTGCCGAAACTCGGCGACGCGGCGGACCGCATCAACACCACGCTGCGCACCGGCACGGAGGAGACCGCCAAGGCGGGCCGGGCCAACGCGCTCGCGGCCCGCGGGATCGCCGACCACGTCAAGGCGGCGGGCGACACGGTCGAGGCGTCCCTCAAGGCCCTGGTCGCGGCCCAGCAGTCGCTCGTCACCAAGTCCGAGTCGGTGGCGAAGGCGACCGAGCTGGCCTCGCAGGCCCTGGTGACGAGCACCGGGCGCACGGGCGACGCGGTGGACGGCATGCGCGAGGCCACGGAGCGCTGGGACGCTGCGGCGGCCCACTGGCAGGACGCCGCCGCCCGCCTCGACGCCCGCATGGACACGCTGGCGGGCGCACTGCCTCCGCTGTCGCCGCGGGGCGGGACGTACGGGGCGGGCGCCGGGACGTACGGCGGGGGCGGCGCGGCACACGGCGGGAGCGACGGGGCGTACGGCGCGGGCGGCGCGGCACACGGCAGGAGCGACGGGACGCACGGCGCGGGTGAAGCGGCCTATGGCGGAGGCGACGGGGCGTACGGCGCGGGTGGAGGGGGCTACGGCAGCAACGGCGGTTCCGTGAACGGCGGGAGCCGCTCGCCCGACGCGGCGTACGCCAACCACCGCTCCGGAGAGGGCAGTTCGGTGCCGGCGCCGAGTCCGTCCCTCGACACGCCCCTCGACACACCGCTGGACCCGCCGCTGGAGCCGTCATCGGATACGTCGCCGGACGCGCCGCTCGATCCGCCGACGACGCGCCTGCCGCCGCCGGGGCCGCGGGACGGGGGCGCCGCGTGAGCCGAGGCGGCCGGGCCCCGCGGCGGCGGCGCGGCGGCCGGCCCGGGGTCGTGGTGCTCGCGGGGTGGCTCTTCGCCGACCTGCTGCTCGTGCTCGCGCTGGTGTCGATGGCCGACCGGCCCGACCCCCAGGCCGACGACCGTCCCGGGCCCCGCCCGTCGAAGAGCGGCTCGGCCACCCCCACCCCGACGGGCCCGCGCGCGGTGGACCGCCACCCCCGGGAGTTCGAGGTGGCGGGCCGGAACAAGGGCGACCTCGTCGAGCAGATCAGGAAGGACACCCGCAAGTGGGCGGGGCGCGAGGCCGCGCTCGTCCTCACCTTCGGCGGCAGTTCGAACGGCACGGCCTACGCCCACCGCGTCAACGGCCTGCTCGGCAAGGCCCGACCGGAGATGTTCACCGAGAAGACGGCGACGGACGACTACCACAGCCTCGGCAAGCCCGCGGAATCCGCGGTGGTCCGCGTCTACTTCTACACCGCGCCCGGCGGCTGAGCCATGGCGGTCCTGCGTCCCGGTGAGCACCCGAAGGCGAGCGGCGCACGCCCGCCGCTGCCCGTCCTGCCCCGCTGCCCCGGCCTGCGCGGCTACACCCAACTACACGACGCCCTGCGCCAGTTGAGCTTTCGGCACGCGGCGGACGTCCTGCGCGCACCGACCCCCGCCCCCGCGCACGACGCCGTCTTCGGCACGCTCCCCAAGGCCCGTGCGGACGACGGCTTCCGCGTCCTCGACGGGCTCTGGTTCCCGGGCCGCGGCGGTCTCTGGCACCGCGTCGACCTGCCCTTCGTCCGGCGGGCACGCGGCCGGTGGCTGTCCTCGTCGGATCCGCGCGCCGACACCGCGGCGGCCGTGATGGACACGCTGGAGACCCTGGTGCGGGACGACGCGATGGGGCTGCGGCGCCTAGTCCTGTGGGAGGTGTGCTGCCTCCTCAGGGACGGCGGCGAGCGGCCCGGCGAGGCCGACGCCGTCGCCCTCGGCGTGCACCGCAGCGAGGCGGGGCCGCTCGCCTCGGCCGTCGCCGCCGGGTTCCCCGCGACCGGTCCCGCCCGGCATGCCGCCGAGACCCTCAACGACGTGTGGCCCGGCGTGCGGCTGCGCGAGGCGGAGCGGCTCGTGGCGCGGCTCCCGCACGCGTCTGAGTACCCCGACGGGCCGGCCGACCACCGCCTGACCGCACTCGTCGACGGCGTCCGCGCGCGGGCCGCCGAGGTCGGGCGGCTCGCCGCCGATGCCGCCACCGCGGAGGCCACCGGCGCACTGCGGACGGCCGCCGACACCTGGCTCGGCGCGCTCCGCCTGGCCAGGGACGACCCGCGGGCCCAGGCGGGCCTGCTGCGCGTCGCCGCGCATCTCGCCGACGACCCCTTCACCCCGGCGGATGCACGGGTGACGGCCGTGACCGACGACCGTGCCGTACGCCTGTCCTGGTGCGGGCCCGAGCGCGGCAGCCGCCTCGGCGACGTCTCGTACCGCGTGCTCCGCTTCCCCGAAGGGGCCCCGGACCTGGCCGTCGAGACGGCGCCGGGCGAGACCGGCCTCAACTCCGTCGACGGGGACGCGCCCGTCGGCCGGCCCCTGCGGTACGCCGTCGTCCCGCTGCGCGGGGACCGCCTCGCCGGCGTGCCGCGCGCGACCGCCCCGGTGCTGCTCACCCCGGTGGTGACGGAGCCGCGCGCCGACGTCGTGCCGGGCGGGGTGCGGCTGCGGTGGCGGCCCGACCCGGCCGCGGCCGAGGTGCGGGTGACGCGGTCGGGAACCGGGGAGGACACCGGCGGCTGGGGCGCGTCGTCCTTGGTGCGGGTGCCGTGCGAGCACGACCGGGCGCTCGACGTGCCGCTCGCCCCGGGCACGTACACGTACGAAGTGCGCTGCGGCTACCGCGATCCGGACGGCGGCCTCGTCTGGTCCCGCGGTGTGACCGTCACCGCCCGCGCCGAGCAGTGGCCGTCACCGGTGGAGGAGCTCACCGTGCGGCGGCACCCGGACAGCGAGCGGGTGACCGTCGCCTGGCGGCCGCCCGCACTCGGTGACGGCCTGCTCCTGCCGTGGACGGCGGGCCCCGTCGAGCCGGGCACGGACGTCTCCGACGTCGTGGGGCTCTTGGACCGGATCCCGGCGACCGCGGTGGGCGCCGAGTCGCACGTCGAGCTGGCGCCCGCGCCCGAGCAGCGGGTCAGGGTCACGGCGGTGAGCGTCCTGGGCGAGCGGGCGGTGTCGGGCCCCAGCGTCATCATCGAACACCCGGCGCGCATCGGCGGGTTGAGGGTACGGAGGGTCGCCGCCGACCGCGCCGAGCTGCACTTCGACTGGCCGGAGCCGGCGGTCCTGGTGCGCGCGGCGTGGACCGACGGGCGGCGGGGCGGAGAACGGCGCGTCGCGCGCAGCACCCACCGCGCCGGACACCCCGTCGTCCTCCCCGTCACGGCGGCGGAGTGCACCGTCACGGTGACCCCGCTCCCCCGGCCCGACGCGGTGGCGATCCCCCCTGCCCCGGCCAGCGCCACCCTGCCCGCGGCTCCCCCGCCGCCACCGCCGCCCCCGCCGCCGCCCGCCCTGTCCCGCTGGACCACGTGGTGGCGCCGGCGCTGGCCCCGCCGACGCCCCTGATGAGGGAGGCGGGACCGCCTCACTCCTTCCGCCTCACTCCTTCACCACCGCCTCCGTCCCGCCCCCGAACTCGATGAGGAGGCCCGAGCGGAGAGCGATGGTCTTGCCGGGGTCGACGTCCCGTACCGTGCCGTCGTCCTTGCGGGCCGTCCAGACGGACCTGGTCCGGTTGGTGAGGCCGAAGCGGCCGCGCTGCTGGGGGTGTTCGGTGACCTCGCCGACCACGGCGGAGAAGTCGTGGCGGTCGGGGTCGTCGCGCAGGTGGTGGGCGTAGACGCGGGCGCTCGGGGCGAGGCGGATGCCGCGCCGGGTGCGGAGCGAACCCGTGCCGGTGACCAGTTCGAGGCGGGGCGGCAGCGTCAGGGTGGTGCGGCACTTCCAGCAGTTGGGGGGCGCGCCGTCGGGCTGGGTGAGGTTCTGCTTGCCGCAGGCGCCGCACTGGGTGATGGCGTCGAGGACCTGGCTGAGCGCGTCGCGCCACACCGTCTCGCGCACCCGCTGCGTGGGGTTGTTCAGGCCCGTGGTGAACGTGTGGACGAACAGGTCGCGCAGGATCTGCGGCAGCGCGCCCCACGTCGCCACGACGGTCGGCTGCTCGCCGGGCACCGGGCGGTTGCGGGTGTCGGCCGGGTCGTAGACGAAGACCGGGTCGGTGCCGTACAGGCGGCGTTTGGCGGCCTCGTCCATGCAGCGGATGTTCAGGGCGAGGGCGCCGTTGAACGGGTGGTCGTTCATCAGGAGCAGGAAGAGCAACACGGCCAGGGAGTGCAGGTCGGTCTGGGTGCCGGGCTCCTTGCCCTTGTCGCCGCGGACCAGCTCGGGCGCCATGAAGTCCATGGTGCCCGCGACGGCCGCCTCGGCGCCCTCCACGACGGCGTTGTCGTTGTCGCAGATCAGAACGTCGCCGGTGCGCGGGTCGAAGAAGATGTTGCCCCAGTTGATGTCGCGGTAGGCGATGCCGCGGGAGTGCAGGGCGCGGTAGGCCTCGACGGTGTGCAGCGCCACCGTCACCAGGGTGCGCATCGTCGCGGACGCCACCGAGGGGTCGCGGCGGAAGAGCGCGGGCAGGTCGCAGAAGCGCGCGGGCCGTACGTCCATGAGGTAGCCGAAGCCGGGCTGCTTGCCCTCGGGGTCCATGACGAGGGAGCGGGGCCACAGGAAGCGGGGGTCGTCCCAGCCCTTGGCGATGAGCCCTTCGAGGATCTCCCGCTGGCGGGCGTCCGCCAGCTGGGGGTAGTACCACTTGACCGCGCGGTCCCCGGTGGCCGTCCGGACGCGGTAGACCTCGCCCTGGCCGCCGGAGCCGAAGAGGTCGGCGACCTTGAGCTTCTCCCCCGACTCGGCCACCAGGGTCTTCCCGGCGGCGAGCATGCCGTTCACCATTCTGTTCCTGCTCCTCTCTCTGTCCTCAAGGCTGCTGCCCTTGCAGTTCGTCGGTGCGCTGTGGGGGCACCGCTATGGCGCCCACGAGGGTGGTGTCGTCCCCGGAATACTTGGCGGCCCGCCCGAGCCAGTCCGGGAGCTGGGCCTGCACCGCCGCCACGCCCTGTTCCGCGGCGCGGTCGCCGAGGCCGGTGGCGAAGTCCAGGAATCCCTGGTGGTCGGCGAAGCTCTTGGAGAGCCCGTCGGTGGAGAGCAGCACGCACGGCGGCGCGCCGCCGGTGAAGGGCTGCCAGTGCGACCGCATCTTGCGCCAGGGCTCCGGCTCGCAGAGCGAGTCGGTCTCGTCTCCCATGTCGGGTCCGGTGGAGAGCGGGGTGTGCGGGACACCGCGGTCGTCGACGAGCACGATGTCGCCGTCCCCCAACTGCCAGCAGAACAGGGTGTGTTCGGTCAGTACGGCGCCGATGAGGGTGCTGCCGTACGCGGCGAGGTCCGGGGCCTGCGGGCGTCCGCCGCGACCGGCCCGGCCCTGTGCCGCTAGCCGCCGGGCGCCGTGGGCGGGCGAGTTGCTGTCGTACAGGACGGCGCGCTCGCGCCAGCGGTGCCCGACCTGCTGCGGCAGCCGCCGGGCCTCCTCGCGCAGCACGGGCCACCCCGCCGCGTCGTCGCCGACGCGTGCGGCCTCGCGCGCGAAGGCCTCCGCGCACCGGGTGAACTCCTCGACCGCCCAGTACGCGCCGAGGTCGCTGCGGAAGTGCGCGGCGCTGCCGTGCCCGTCGGCGACCGCGAGGACGGCCGCGCGGCCCCCGGCCACGGGCAGGGCGGCGCCGCGGTCCTGGCTGTACTTCTTCGCCACGCCCTTGACCGCGCCGCTGAGCAGCGCCCAGGGCCCCACCGCCGGCTCTGGCTCCGGCCCGGTCTTCGTCTCCGGTCCGGTCACCAGATGTCGTCTTCGCCCTTGGTCAGCGACGGCACGTCGAGCGGCGTCGCGGGCTTCGCGCCGTCGTCGACCTTGGGGGTGGAGGCGTCCTTGACGACCGCGGTGGACATCCAGCGGATGGCGGCGGCGAGCTGGCGCGGGTTCTTCGCCTGCAGGGGCTCCAGTTCGGGGTTGCCGAGGAACTCCTTGAGCATGCTCTTGTCGGCGTCGTCGCCGATGGCCACCGCGACGCGGACGGCCCGCTTGCCCCACGGTGTGGCGTCGATGGCGCGCAGTCCGGCCCGCCAGTCGTCGGTGGGCTGTCCGTCGGAGGCGAGCGCGAGGACGGGCGGCAGGGCGCGCTGCGGCATCGGCGGGGTCTGCAGCGCGCCGGCCGCCAGCTTGAACGCGGCGCCCATGTCCGTGCCGCCGTAGATGTGCACGTCCTCCCAGGTGAACCGGTCGACCGGGGTGGCATCGCCGACATGCCAGCTGGCGCCGCTCGCGAAGGTGATGGCGCGCACGAGGAGGGACGCGGCGGGGTTGGACTGGGCGGCCTGCTGCATTTCGGGGATGGCTTCGCGGATGGCGAAGTTCAGCTCGCCGATCTTGCCGTTCACCCCCATGGAGCCCGAGCAGTCGAGCATCCAGATGAAGTGCACGGGGCGGCTCGCCATGCTGCCGCCGGGGAAGTTGTCGACGACGGTCTCGCTGGTGTCGCTCACACTGGTCCTTTCGTGGGTTTCGGCAGGTGCTCAGCTCTGCTGCCGAGGGGCGGTCATCAGCTCTGTTCCTGGGCGACCCGGTGACGCCATGCCGTCCATTCCTGTACGTCCTGGCCCTCCCGCTGGAGGACGGTGGCCACCTGCCCGAGGTGATGGTGGTCGAGGTGCGCGAGGACGGGCGCGAGGGCCCGGTCGAGCAGTTCGGCGGCGGTGTCGCGCCAGTCCGCGCTGACGCCGTGCCGCCGCCGGGGCCGCCAGAGGTGGTAGTACGCGGCCAACTCGGCCGGTCTGCCGGGCAGTTCGCGTACGAGACGGTCGCGGGTCCGCTCGTCGATGAGGTGCGCGCGGTAGGACCGCAGCAGGTCGGGGCCCGCGGCGACGAGGATCTGCAGTCCGTGCTCGCACACGTCGAGCGGGTTGGCCCCGGCGAGGGCGCGGCCCACCCGCTCGTCGACCCCCTGCCGCAGGACCGTGCCGAGCGGCGGCACCTTCCTGCCGAGCTCCCGGAGGCGGCCGGCGGACTCCCTGGTCACGGCGAGCCGCCCGTCGGCGAGGTCCTGGGCGGTCACGAGGAGGTCGGCGGTGTCGCGGTCCTGGGCGCCCAGCTTGCCGTCCTCGCGCATAGCCCGTGCGAACTCGACCAGTTCGAGGTCGCAGCGGTCGGGCTCCTTGAGCCAGCCCATGACGCGGCGGCCGAGGTCCGCCTCGACGATCAGGCGGGGGGTGCAGGTGCGGGCCACCCGGGGCTGTTCGGCGCGGTCCGGCGGGTCGTTGCGCCACACGATGCGCCAGAGGAGGCGCAGGGTCCTGGTGTCCTCGACCCGCTGTCCGGCGAGGAGTTCGGTGAGCCGCTCGAAGAGTTCGGCGCCGCGCAGCCGGTCCGGTGGGCCGCTCCAGTGGGCGGCGGCCGCGGCGAGGCGGACGGTGAGCGGCGCGTCGTCGATGTTGCGTCGCAGCCAGTCGCCCTGGGGGGAGTCGGCGAGGGCCCGCAGGCGGTCCAGTTTGCGTTCGGTGAAGTCCGCGATGAGCAGCCGCAGGACGCGGCGGGTGAAGGCGACGCTGTCGAGTTCGGTCAGGACCTGGACGGCCTGCGGGCAGTCGCGCCGTTCGGGGTGGAGCAGGGCGTCCGCGAGGCGGTCCATGGCCTTGGCGAGGCCTGCGCCGCCGTCGGCTCCCACGGCGAGGGCGAGCCGCAGCGGCTCCGTCCAGGTGGACATGGGGTCGCGGAGCCTGGCGCGCAGGGCGTCGTCGGCGCGGCCGCCGTACTCCTCGCGCAGTTCCCGCCAGGCCTCCTGGCCGAGCGGCAGTCCCTCGAAGGAGGCCAGGTCGGGCAGGGTGCCGCGGCCGCGGGACGCGTCGAGGCGGTGTTTGACGAGGGCGAGGGCGAGGGGCCGGGCGGCGAGGGCCTGGTCGCCGTCGAGTCCCCGGCAGAGCCGGTCGAGTTCGTCGAGGGTGCGGGGTTCGGCCTCTCCCCTGGTCACGCTCTGGGTGAAGGCGTCGATGACGGCGCGCAGGGAGTCGCCGCCGAGCCCGGCGAGTTCGGCGCCGGAGAGGGTGCCGGAGGGGGTGTCCGTGCCGGCGAGGCCCGCCGCTCCGGCGCTTCCTCCGGCGCTTCCTCCGCAGATCAGCGGGATGAGCGCGAAGGGGCCCTCCGGCCGTGCGGCCGCTCCGGGGGCGGGGCGCGGCGGGTTCCCGGCGAGCCACCGCTCGGCGGTCAGCCGGGCCCAGGCGTCGGGCTCGGCGGGCGGGCTCTCCGGCCCGCCCGTGCCGTCGTGCACGCGGTACAGGTACTCGACCGTGGCGTCGTCGGAGCGGTCGAACGCCGTGTCGGGGCCGGTGCCGATGATCTGCTGCGGGGCCCGGCGCGGGTCGGCGGTCCAGGTGGTGAACGTGAGTGCGGCGACGTACTCCTCGGGCAGTGAGGCGCAGGCGAGCGCGATCCAGCGGGCGACGGTCTCGGAGTCGTCCTCCACGAGGACGATCTGCCGTCCCGCGGGGTCCTCGAAGAGCCGGCGCACGTCGGCGAGGAAGGGCGCGACGCGGTCGGCGCGCGCCCGGGCGAACGTGACGAGGAGCTCGCGGTCGAAGTGCGCATCGGGCACGGGCAGTTCGGACTCGACGAACCCGGCGCCGAGCGTGTCGTCGGCGTCCGTCTCCCACTCCGCGGAGCGCCAGGTGTCGATCGGCCACACGGGCCCGGGCCCCGGGGTGTCGGCGCTCAGGTGCAGCGCTTCCACGCGCCGGCCGGGGAGGGCGGCGCACAGCAGCCGGCCGCCGTCCGGGAGCAGGCTGTAGCTCAGCTCGGTCCCGGCGCCTATGACGCGCGTGACGACGGCACGCAGCGCGTTCGCGTCCTCACAGGGGTCGTCGTGCGCGTCGGGGACAAGAAGGAGTGTTCCGGTGTCCGGCTCCTGACCGAGCCGGTAGCTGAGGCGGCGGATGGCCATGCCACATTCTGACCAACGGCGGCACCGCCCCGCAGGCCGTCCGCCAAGTTGCCTCCTGTCCCCCGGCGGGCCACTCGTACCTGGTCGAACACCGGGCGCACCGGCGCGCGCCCTTGCGCGGCATCGCGGTTGGGGACACCGTGGTCACGGTCCCGCACCGACCGGTGCCGTCCGGGACCTTCCCCGGCGATCGGAGTCGCTGTGCCTCCCTTCCTGCTCCCCCACACCCTGCTCGGCGAAGGCCCGCACAAGGTGATCGCGGTCCACGGCTGGTTCGCCGACCGGTCGGCGTACGGGCCGGTGCTCGCGGACCTGGACGGCGCGGCGTTCCAGTACGCGGTGGTGGACCTGCGCGGGTACGGCGAGGCGCGGGACGCCGTCGGCGCGTACACCACGGGCGAGGGCGCCGCCGACGTCCTCGACCTGGCCGACGGGCTCGGCTGGGAGCGGTTCTCGCTGATCGGGCACTCCATGGGCGGCAGCGTCGCCCAGCGCGTCCTGGCCGCGGCCCCGCACCGGGTGCGCCGCCTCGTCGGGGTGTCGCCCGTGCCCGCGAACGGCCTTCAACTCCCGCCGGAGCAGTGGGAGTTGTTCGCGTCGGCCGCGCACACCCCGGAGAACCGCCGCGCCATCCTCGACATCACCACGGGTGGCGTACGTCCGCGGGCCTGGCTCGACCGGATGGTGCGGCGCTCCCTGGAGGTCAGCGACGCGAAGGCGTTCCGCGCCTGGCTGGACTCGTGGGCGAACGACGACTTCCACACCGAGGTCGACGGTTCGCCCGTGGCCGCGCTCGCCGTCACCGGGGCCCTCGATCCCGCCCTGTCGGCGGACCTCATGCGCCGCACATGGCTGCGCTCGTACCCGCACGGCGAGCTCGCGGAGCTGCCGGGGGCCGGGCACTACGCGATGGACGAGGTGCCCCTCGAACTGATCCGCACGGTGGAGGACTTCCTGCGCGCGGAGGGCGACGCCGACGCGGGCGGCACCGCGGACCTGGACGGCACCCGGGACGGCGGCGACGGCCACGGCGGTGGCGCGTGAGCGTGCGCGACGCGCCCGCGACGACGCCGCCCGTGCCCGACGTCTTCGACCCCCGCCTGTACGCCGAAGGCGTCCCCCACGACCGCTACCGCGTGCTGCGCGACCACCACCCCGTGGCCCGGCAGGAGGAGCCCGCGGTGCTCGGCTGGCCCGCGGGCCCGGGGTTCTGGGCGGTCACCCGGCACGCGGACGTCGTACGCGTCCTGAAGGACCCGGCGACGTACTCCTCGCATCTGGGCGCCACCCAGATCCGCGATCCCGCCCCGGACGACCTGCCGTTCATCCGGCGCATGATGCTCAACCAGGATCCCGCCGCGCCGGGCGATGCGGGCCCCGCCGACCACGGCCGGCTGCGCAGGCTGGTCAGCCGCGCGTTCACGCCGCGCCGGATCGAGCGCTTCGAGGCGCGGGTGCGCGAGCGCGCCCGGACGCTCCTCGCGGCCGCCGTGGCGGGCGCCCGTGACGGCAACGGCACCTTCGACGTCGTCACCGCCGTCACCGACGAGTTCGCCCTGCTCAACCTCGCCGACCTGCTCGGCGTCCCGGCGTCCGACCGCGGCCTGCTGCTGCGCTGGACCCAGCGCGTCATCGGCTACCAGGACCCGGACGAGGCGGCGCCGCCCGTGCTCGGACCCGACGGGGAGCCCGTCAACCCCCGTTCGCCCGCGATGCTGCGCGACATGTTCGCGTACGCCCGGACGCTGGCCGCGCACAAACGCGAGCAGCCCGGCGACGACGTCCTGACCACGCTCGCCCACGACCCCGAACTCACCGCCGCCGAGCTGGAGATGTTCTTCTTCCTCCTCACCGTCGCGGGCAACGACACCGTGCGCAGCGCGGCGCCCGGCGGGCTGCTGGCGCTCGCGGAGAGCCCCGGCGAGTACGCGCGGCTGCGGGCCGGCACGGTCACCGCCGCCACCGCTGTGGAGGAACTGCTGCGCGCCCACCCGCCGGTGCTCAGCTTCCGGCGCACGGCGGCCCGCGACACCGAGCTGGCGGGGACACGCATCGCGGCCGGGGACAAGGTCGTCGTCTTCCACGCGTCCGCCCACCACGACGAGCGCGTCTTCACCGACCCGCACCGCCTCGACCTGTCGCGCGCGCCCAACCCGCACGTGGCGTTCGGCGACGGCCCGCACGTCTGCCTCGGCGCGCACTTCGCCCGGCTCCAACTGCGCGTGTTCCACGAGGAGTCGGTCCGCGCCCTGCCGCACCTGCGGCTCGCGGCACCGCCGCGCCGGCTGGTCTCGCACTTCATCAACGGTCTGAAGTCGCTGCGCCTGGCGGCGCCCGCGTAAGGTGCAAGATCGCGAAACCAGCGCAGCGCCCGAGCGGACCCGAGCGGAGAAGCACGCCCATGCACGACGACGAGCTCCACGACGAGGTCTTCCCCGACTTCCCCGCACCGGCGGACGGCAGCCCCTGGCAGGCGCCGGCCGACCTGGAGCAGCACCTGCACGAGCTGTGCGAGGCGGACGACGCCTACGGCTACTTGCGGGCGCTGGCCGTCGAGGGCCTGTACCGCCCGGTCCCGGCCACCGGGACCGAACGCGCCGACACCGAGAGCCCGTTGCTCACCGTCGACCTGCCGGACGGCAGGAAGGTCGCGCAGGTCTACACGGCGGGCGTGCTGCCCCGCCCGCATCCCTCGGTCGTCTACGAGTACGTCACGCTGGACTCGCTCGCCGTCGGCTGCCCGGACGACGTCGACTTCCTCGTCGTGAACGCGGCGACGCCGTGCCAGCAGTTCTATCTCACCACCGACGACGAGCGGGCGGTCTGGTCGGACCTGCACGACAAGCACCACCGCTCCGACGGCCTCGCGAACCGCGTCGACACCCGTCGCACGAGGACGCCCGCGCCCGGCAGCGCGCTCCTGCACGGCCTGGCGTGCGGCGCCCACCTGTGCTTCACCAACGGCGACGCCTGGAACACCGTCGACTGGCACGGCGCGGGGTACCACAACGAGCTCGGCCGGCTGGCGGAGTGGTGGGGCGTGCACGACCGCGACGACTGGCTGTCCCTCCAGGAGCGGCTGCTCACCCGTGAAGTGAGCCCCTGGTACTGGGACTTCGTCCTCGACGCCCGCACCGCCCTGGTCCGGCGGCACGGGCCCCGCGTCGACCCTGAGCTCTGGCGCGACGAGGTGGAGGCGACGCTGCGCCACCGGGCGGTGGAGACCGGCGGCCCCGACGAACCGCACCGCCCCGGCGAGGACGCCGAACTGGACCAGTTCGTCGCGCACCTGCGCGGCCTGGTCGGCAAGGTGCTCCGCTACGAGGCCCGCTTCCGCGCCGACGGGCTCCTGCCGCCCGACGGTCACGTCGCCACCGTCGCGGCCTGGGACATCGGCCGCGCCTCGAAGGTGGCCCGCTGGGGGCGCGGCGCCCGGTACGCCACCCACGCGGAGCTGATCAAGGCCCTGGAACGGGCCCCCGACGCCGCGCGCGCCGCGTACTCCTCCTGGGACACGTTCTCCGCGGGCTATGTCCTTGGCCGCTGCCTCCACTTCGACGAGGAGACGTTCGGCTCCTGGTACACGGACGTGCTGCGCGCCCACCGCGCCCTGACGACGGACCCGGACAGCCCTTGGCTGACGGTGCCGTTCCAGCGGGCGTAGCCGCCCGTCCCTGTCACAGCGCGCTCAAGACCGCAGCCGCGGTCAGCAGCGCCAGTCCTGCCTTGATCAGGCGCCCGGACCTCTTCAGGCCCTTGTACTTGGCCACGGCGATACGAGAGAGGACGCGGAGCTCGTCCAGTCCGTAGTCGGCGGCGAGCGCATCACGCAACTCGGCCCTGTCGCATTCCGACCACGTCAGGAAGCTGCCTCGGCCCGAAGCGTCGAGGCGGGGAAGAACGACACCCAGGAGCGACCAGGCCGCGGCCGCGGCCGCGCCACTGCCGACGGCTGCGAGAACCACAACCGGCCACGGCTGGTGAAACAGGTCCCTCGCGTGGCCGGCGAAGGCGGCGACAGCGACAGCAAGGCCGGCGAGAACGACCGAAGCCTGCGTGTTGGCGCTCTGCAGCTCGGAGCGCACGACGGCCGTCTCCTCCTGTATGCGGGTAGCCATGGCGATGCCTCGTTCCTGTGGGAAACCCTGACGTCCCAACCGTCCGACGCCATGCGTGCTCCGCAAGGGTCCGCATCGGCCACCCGGTCGACCTCCCCAGCCCGGGGACGTCCCCGCCACATCACGATCGGGTCTCACTGGCGCCCCAGCGCCACCTCCCCCCTTGTCACAGCCCCGTGTAATCGTTTCCAATCCTCCGTGTAATCGATTCCACAAGGAGGTGGACCGACGATGACCCCGAGTTCGGTGAGCATCAAGGACGTCGCGGCCGAGGCCGGTGTGTCCGTTGCCACCGTGTCGCGCGTCCTGAACAGTCACCCCTCCGTCAGCCCCGCGTCCCGCGCCCGGGTCGTCGCCGCCGTCGAGGCGCTCGGGTACCGGCCCAACGCCGTCGCCCGGTCCCTGCGCACCGACCAGACCCGCACCCTCGGCCTGGTCATCAGCGACGTGCTCAACCCGTACTTCACCGAGCTGGCCCGCTCCGTCGAGGAGGCGGCCCGCGCGCTCGGCTACAGCGTGATCATCGGCAACGCCGACGAACGGCCCGAGCTCCAGGACCACCACGTGCGGACCCTGCTCGACCGGCGCATCGACGGGCTGCTCGTGTCGCCCACCGACGGCGGCTCGCCGCTGATGCTCGACGCCGTGCGGGCCGGCACCCCGATGGTCTTCGTGGACCGGTGGATCCCCGGCGTGGGCGCCGACGTCCCCGTCGTGCGCTCCGACGGACGGCAGGCCGTCCGCGACCTCGTCGCCCACCTGCACGGGCTCGGCCACCGCAGGCTCGCCATCATCGCGGGCCCGGCCGCCACCACGACCGGCAGCGAGCGCGTCGAGGCCTTCCGGGACGCGCTGCGCGAGCACGGCACCGCGCTGCCCGACGCGTACATCGGGCAGGGCGACTTCCAGGCCGACAGCGGGCGGCGCGCCACCGAACGCTTCCTCGCCCTGCCCGAGCCGCCCGACGTCGTCTTCGCCGCCGACAACCTGATGGCGCTCGGCGCCCTCGACGCGATCCGCGCGCACGGCCTGCGCGTCCCGCACGACATCGGGCTCGCGGCCTTCGACGACATCCCGTGGTTCGTGCACACCGACCCGCCGGTCACCGCGATCGCCCAGCCGACCGCCGACCTCGGCCGGGCCGCCGTGCGCGCGCTGGTCGACCGGATCGAGGGCAGGAGCCCGCAGTCCGTGACCCTGCCCGCCCGCCTCGTCGTCCGCCGGTCCTGCGGTGAGGGCACCGACGCGGACACCGGTGGCGGTGGCGGTGGCGGTGGCGGTGCCGGTGAGGACACTTCCGTACGATTTCGAAGGAGCAACCCGTGAGCGACCAGAGCGAGTTGCTGCGCATCGAAGGCATCCGCAAGACGTTCCCCGGCGTCGTCGCCCTGGACTCCGTCGACTTCGATCTGCGCCGCGGCGAGGTGCACGTCCTGCTCGGCGAGAACGGCGCGGGCAAGAGCACCCTCATCAAGATGCTCTCCGGCGCCTACCGGCCCGACAGCGGGCGCATCTTCACCGAGGGGCGCGAGGTGCGCATCAACGGCGCGCAGGACGCCGAACGGCTCGGCATCGCCACCATCTACCAGGAGTTCAACCTCGTCCCCGACCTGACCGTCGCCGAGAACATCTTCCTCGGGCGGCAGCCGCGCCGCTTCGGCCTCGTCGACCGGAAGAAGATGGAGGCCGACGCCGAGGAGCTGCTCCAGCGGGTCGGCGTGCAGGTGTCGCCGCGCGCCAAGGTGCGCGAACTGGGCATCGCCCGGCTGCAGATGGTCGAGATCGCCAAGGCGCTGAGCCTGGACGCGCGCGTGCTCATCATGGACGAGCCCACGGCCGTCCTCACCTCCGAGGAGGTCGACAAGCTCTTCCGGATCGTGCGCACGCTGCGCGAGGACGGTGTCGGCATCGTCTTCATCACCCACCACCTGGAGGAGATCGCGGCCCTCGGCGACCGCGTCACCGTCCTGCGCGACGGCCGCAGCGTCGACCAGGTGCCCGCGTCGACCGACGAGGACGAGCTCGTACGCCTCATGGTGGGCCGCAGCATCGAGCAGCAGTATCCGCGCGAACGCCCGGACACGGGGCCGCCGTTGCTGTCCGTCGAGGGCCTCACTCGCGACGGCGTCTTCCACGACGTCAGCTTCGAGGTGCGGGCCGGTGAGGTCGTCGGCCTCGCGGGTCTGGTGGGCGCGGGCCGCACCGAGGTGGCGCGGGCCGTGTTCGGCGCGGACCCCTACGACGCCGGGTCCGTCGACGTGCGCGGCGAGCGGCTGCCCCGGCACGACGTGAACGCGGCGATGGGCGCGGGCATCGGCCTGGTCCCCGAGGACCGCAAGGGGCAGGGGCTCCTCCTCGACGCGTCGGTGCGGGAGAACCTCGGCCTGGTGACGCTGCGTTCGGCGACCCGTGCCGGGCTCGTGGACCTCAAGCGGCAGCAGCGGGACGCCGCGCGGATCGCCGAACAGCTGGGCGTACGGATGGCCGGGCTCGGCCAGCACGTCCGCACCCTGTCCGGCGGGAACCAGCAGAAGGTCGTCATCGGCAAGTGGCTGCTCGCCGACGTGAAGGTGCTCATCCTCGACGAGCCGACGCGCGGCATCGACGTGGGCGCGAAGGTCGAGATCTACCAGCTCATCAACGAACTGACGGCCGCCGGGCACGCGGTGCTGATGATCTCCAGCGATCTGCCCGAAGTGCTCGGCATGAGCGACCGGGTCCTCGTCATGGCGCAGGGCCGGATCGCCGGCGAGCTCACGGCCGAAGAGGCCACCCAGGACGCGGTGATGGCGCTCGCCGTCGGCACCGCGGCGGTACGGAACGAAGAAGAAGCGGAGGGCTCCCGTGGCCACTGAAACCCTGAAGCGCGACGCGGGTGGCGCGGCCTCGCTCCGCCGCGTCCTGCTCGACAACGGCGCGCTGAGCGCCCTGATCGTCCTGGTCGTGGCGATGTCGCTGCTGTCCGGCGACTTCCTCACCACTCAGAACCTGCTCAACGTGGGCGTGCAGGCCGCGGTGACCGCGATCCTCGCGTTCGGCGTCACGTTCGTGATCGTCTCGGCGGGCATCGACCTGTCGGTCGGCTCGGTGGCCGCGCTCTCGGCCACCGTCCTCGCCTGGACGGCGACCTCGGAGGGGCTGCCGGTCTGGCTCGCGGTGGTCCTCGCCGTGGCGACCGGCATGGCCTGCGGATTCGTCAACGGCCTGCTCGTCTCGTACGGGAAGCTCCCGCCGTTCATCGCGACGCTCGCGATGCTGTCGGTGGCCCGCGGCCTCTCCCTGGTGATCTCGCAGGGCAGCCCGATCGCGTTCCCCGAATCGGTCTCGCACCTCGGTGACACGGTGGGCGGCTGGCTGCCGGTCCCGGTGATCGTGATGGTCGTGATGGGGCTCGTGACGGCCGTCGTCCTCGGGCGTACGTTCATCGGCCGCTCCATGTACGCGATCGGCGGCAACGAAGAGGCCGCGCGCCTGTCCGGCCTGCGCGTCAAGCGGCAGAAGCTCGTCATCTACGCGCTCTCCGGCCTGTTCGCGGCCGTCGCGGGCATCGTCCTCGCGTCGCGCCTCGTCTCCGCGCAGCCGCAGGCCGCGCAGGGTTACGAGCTCGACGCGATCGCCGCCGTCGTCATCGGCGGCGCGAGCCTCGCGGGCGGCGTCGGCAAGGCGTCCGGGACGCTGATCGGCGCGCTGATCCTGGCGGTGCTGCGCAACGGGCTCAACCTCCTCTCCGTGTCGGCGTTCTGGCAGCAGGTCGTGATCGGTGTCGTCATCGCGCTCGCGGTCCTCCTGGACACGCTGCGGCGGCGGGCCGGGGCCACGCCGGGCGCCTCGTCGGGGGCGGCCGGGGGCATCCGCGGCAAGGGGCCGCAGGCGGTGAAGTACGCGGTCGCCGCCGTGGTCGTGGCGGCCGTCGTCGGCGCGGTCTCCTTCTTCGACTCGGGCTCCTCGGGCACGAGCACGAAGATCGGCATGTCGCTGTCCACCCTCAACAACCCCTTCTTCGTGCAGATGAAGGAGGGCGCGCAGGCCGAGGCCGAGAAGGCGGGCATCGACCTGACGGTCACCGACGCCCAGAACGACGCCTCCCAGCAGGCCAACCAGCTGCAGAACTTCACCGGCGAGGGCGTGAAGTCGATCATTGTCAACCCGGTGGACTCCGACGCGGTCGGCCCCGCCGTGCGCGGCGCCAACAAGCAGGACATCCCGGTGGTCGCGGCCGACCGCGGGGTGAACAAGGCGCAGACCGCGACGCTCGTCGCCTCCGACAACGTCGCGGGCGGCAGGCTGGCGGCGAAGACGCTCGCCGAGAAGCTCGGCGGCAAGGGCAAGGTCGTCGTCCTCCAGGGCACGCCCGGCACCTCCGCGAGCCGCGAGCGCGGACAGGGCTTCGCCGAGGGCATCAAGGCGTACCCCGGCATCGACGTCGTCGCCAAGCAGCCCGCGGACTTCGACCGCACCAAGGGCCTGGACGTGATGACGAACCTGCTGCAGTCCAACAAGGGCGTGAACGGCGTCTTCGCCGAGAACGACGAGATGGCGCTCGGCGCGGTCAAGGCGCTCGGCGACAAGGCGGGCTCGTCCGTCCCGGTCGTCGGCTTCGACGGCACGCCCGACGGCCTCAAGGCGGTCGAGGCGGGCACGCTGTACGCGTCCGTGGCGCAGCAGCCCAAGGAGCTCGGGAAGATCGCGGTGCGCAACGCGGTGCGGGCCACGCAGGGCAAGAAGGTCCAGGAGACGGTGAAGGTCCCGGTGAAGGTCGTCACGGCGAAGAACGTGAAGGACTTCTCCTGACCGCCCGCCGCTCCGAGTACCGCGGCTGCCGGTACGGCCGCTGCGAGTACCGTCTCAGTGGCACCTCATCGTACGAAAGCAGGAACAAGCACACATGAACGACGACTACGAGCTGCTGGTCGTGGGCTCCGCCAACGCCGATCTGGTGGTCGGCGTGGAGCGGCGCCCCGCGCCCGGCGAGACGGTGCTCGGCTCCGACCTGGCCGTCCACCCCGGCGGCAAGGGCGGCAACCAGGCGGTCGCCGCGGCCCGGCTCGGCGCCCGCACCGCGCTGCTCGCCCGGGTCGGCGACGACGCGCACGGCGTGCTGCTCCTCGACGCGCAGCGCGCGGCCGGCGTGGACACGGTCGGCGTCCTGGTGGGCGGCGCGCCCACCGGCGTCGCCCTGATCACGGTCGACCCGTCGGGCGACAACAGCATCGTGGTGTCCCCCGGCGCCAACGCCCGGCTCACCCCCGAGGACGTCCGCGCGGCGGGCAGCCTGCTCTCGGCGGCCCGGGTGGTCTCCAGCCAGCTGGAGATCCCCCTGGACACGGTCGCCGAGGTCGTCCGCACCCTGCGCCCCGGCACCCGCTTCGTCCTCAACCCGTCGCCGCCGGCCCCGCTGCCCGCGGAGGTCCTTGCCGCCTGCGACCCGCTGGTCGTGAACGAGCACGAGGCCCGCGTCATCCTCGGGGAGGAGGCGGGCGAGACTCCGGAGGAGTGGGCGCGCGGGCTGCTCGCGCTCGGCCCCCGCTCGGTGGTGATCACACTCGGCGCTGAGGGCGCGCTGACCGCGGAAGGCTCGGACGGATCGGACGGATCGGACGGTTCCGGCGTCGTGCGGGTGCCGAGCCCGAAGGTCGACGCGGTGGACACGACGGGCGCGGGCGACGCCTTCACCGCGGCGCTCGGCTGGCGCCTGGGCCTCGGCGAGGACCTGCCGACGGCGGCGGCGTACGCGGTACGCGTGGGTGCGGCGGCGGTCACCCGCAAGGGGGCGCAGGACGCGTACCCGACCGCTTCGGAGCTCGCGGAGACCGTTCCGGAGGTCCCGTCCCGGTGAAGAGGTCGGGCATCCTGAACCGTCATCTCGCGGGCGCCCTCGCCGAGTTGGGGCACGGGCACACCGTGCTCGTCTGCGACGCGGGCATGCCGATCCCGGCGGGCCCGCGCGTGGTGGACCTGGCCTTCCGGGCCGGGGTCCCGTCCTTCGCGGAGGTCCTCGACGGGCTGCTCGCCGAGCTGGTGGTGGAGGGCGGGACGGCGGCGGACGAGGTGCGGGAGGCGAATCCGGCGGCGGCGCGGCTGCTGCGGGAGCGCCTTCCTGCGCTCGACCTCGTCCCGCACGAGGAACTCAAGCGCCGCTCGGCCGCCGCTCGCCTGGTGGTCCGCACCGGCGAGGCGCGGCCGTACGCGAATGTGCTGCTGAGGTGCGGAGTCTTCTTCTGAGGCCGGCGGGCCTTCGCGGAGCTGTCCGCAATGCGAACGCGGCTGACCGCAATGTGACCGGTTTCCGCTCTTGACGGTGGGTCGTCGCACCCTCAACATCAGGCAACGCACAGCTCCAAAGGCGCCCCGCGGCACCCGCGTCGCGGGGCGCCTCGCACGTTCCGTCCCTCTCGCTGTTCGGAATACGGAGCCCCACATGAAACTCTTCAGACGTGCGGCCGTCGGTGCCGCCACCGTGGCCATCGGCGGCCTGCTCGCCACCGCCGCCCCCGCCATCGCCGCCCCCGCCGCCCCCGCGCCCTCGCTCGCGGCGCCCGACATACCGCTCGCCAACGTCAAGGCGCACCTCTCCCAGTTCCAGTCCATAGCCTCGGCCAACGGCGGCAACCGCGCCCACGGACGCCCCGGCTACAAGGCCTCCCTCGACTACGTGAAGGCGAAGCTGGACGCGGCCGGCTTCACCACCCGCATCCAGCAGTTCACCGCCAGCGGCGGCACCGGCTACAACCTGATCGCCGACTGGCCGGGCGGCGACGCGAACCAGGTCCTGATGGCGGGCGCGCACCTCGACAGCGTCTCGTCGGGCCCCGGCATCAACGACAACGGCTCCGGCTCGGCCGGTGTCCTGGAGACCGCGCTCGCCGTCTCGCGCGCACAGCTCAAGCCGACGAAGCATCTGCGGTTCGCCTGGTGGGGCGCCGAGGAGCTGGGCATGGTCGGCTCGCGCTACTACGTCAACAACCTGCCCGCCGCGGACCGTTCGAAGGTCAGCGGCTATCTGAACTTCGACATGATCGGTTCGCCGAACCCGGGCTACTTCGTCTACGACGACGACCCCACGATCGAGAAGACGTTCAAGGACTTCTACGCGGGCCTCAACGTCCCCACGGAGATCGAGACGCAGGGCGACGGCCGCTCGGACCACGCCCCGTTCATGAACGTCGGCATCCCGGTCGGCGGTCTCTTCACCGGCGCCGAACGCGCCAAGTCCAGCGCCCAGGCGCAGAAGTGGGGCGGCACGGCGGGCCAGGCCTTCGACCGCTGCTACCACTCGTCCTGCGACACCACGTCGAACATCAACGACACGGCACTGGACCGCAACAGCGACGCCATCGCCCACGCGGTCTGGGCCCTCGGCGCCGGCACCACGGTCCCGCCCGGCGACGCGTACGAGAACACCACGGACGTCGCCGTCCCGGACAACGGCCCCGCGGTGACCTCCACGGTGGACGTGACCGGCCGCACCGGCAACGCCCCGGCCACGCTCAAGGTCGACGTCGACATCCGGCACACCTGGCGCGGCGACGTGGTCGTCGACCTGCTCGCACCCGACGGCACGGCGTACCGCCTGAAGAACTCCAGCGGCAACGACTCGGCGGACAACGTCATCGCGACGTACACGGTCGACGCGTCCAGCGAGCCGGCCAACGGCGCCTGGAAACTGCGCGTCCAGGACGTCGCCGCGCAGGACACGGGCTACATCAACAGCTGGAAGCTGACGTTCTGACGCACTGACGTTCTGACGCACTGACGCACTGACTGCAAGGATCCCGCAAGCCTCGCGCAAGCTTTCCGCCCGCGCTCCGGGGCACCCCCGACCCGAAGCGTCCTGTCCATCAGGAGAACACAACACCGGGGGGCACCATGGCGGTTGAGAGCAGAGCCATCGCGACGAAGCCGTTACCCGGGTCCGGGGTCCGCCCCGGATCCGGGCACGACACGCAGTGGCTGACCCTGACCGACTGCAAGCGCGTCCTGGTCGTCGTGCACACCGAGGTGTACGGCGGCCGGCTGCGGGACCTGCTTCCGCTCCTGGAGTCGGACCTGCGGATCCAGACCCACTTCACGATCGCACCCCACGCCTTCAACGCCGGGGCGGAGCGCGTGCTGCGCGCCCTGGGCGACACGGTGCTGCCGTGGGAGGCGGCGCTGCGCATGGAGTTCGACCTCGTCCTCGCGGCCGGCTCCCAGGGTGTGCACCGGCTGCGGGGCCCGCTGCTGCGGATGCCGCACGGCGCGGGACACATCAAACTGTCCCGCCTCACCGACGACCGCGACCCGGGCGCGCCCCGGACCGTCGGCGAGCTGGGGCGGCAGTATCTGACGCGGCACGGAAAGGTGGTGCCGAGGGCGCTGGCGCTCGCCCACCGCGAGGAGCTCGCCACCCTGGCCCGCACGTGTCCTGAGGCCCTGCCCGTCAGCGAGGTCGTGGGGGACGCCTGCCACGACCGGCTGGTGGCGAGCCTGCCGCTGCGGCGGCGGTACCGCGCGGCGCTGGGACTGCGCCGCGGACAGCGCCTGGTCCTCGTCTCCTCGACCTGGGGCCTCGGTTCGTCGTTCAACCGTCTGGACGCCCTGCTGCCCCGGCTCCTGACCGAGCTCGACCCCGCCCGCCACCTGGTCGCGGTCCTTGTGCACCCCAACGTCTGGTCGGGGCACGGCGACTGGCAGGTGCGGTCCTGGCTGGCCGCAGCCCGACGGCGGGGCATCGTCGTCCTGCCGCCGGACACCGACTGGCGCGTGCCGCTGATCGCCGCGGACTGGGTGATCGGCGACCACGGCTCCGTCACGCTGTACGCCACGCTCACTCGCGCGGCCGTCCTGCTGGCCCGCTTCCCCGCAGCGGACGTCAACCACGATTCGCCCGCGGCCGAGCTGGCCAGGACCGCGCCCGCCCTCTCGCCCGCGCACCCGCTCGGTGAGCAGCTCGCCTACGCGCGGGCCGAGTACCCCGCCGCGGAGTACGAGCGGATCGGGCGGCGCATCTCGTCCGAGCCGGGCCGGTTCGCCCGCAACACCCGGAAGTTGATGTACCGGCTCCTCGAACTCGGCGAGCCCGCCTACGAGGCGTCGCTCCCGCCGCTGCCGGTCCCGGCGCCGCCCGGCGAGCTCCCGTCATGAGCGCGCTCACCGGTCCGGCCGGTCCGGCCGGCCCGGACGATCCGGTGATCGTCTGCCTGGACGGCCAGGGCTACTGCGACTGCTGCGGCTGCTTCTGCTGCTGCGGTTGTTGCTGCCGCTGTCGTACCGGGGAGACGTGGCGGCAGTGCGCCGACGTGCTGTACACGGGCCGCCCGCGCCCGTGCCGGGCGGCGGCGTCACTGGCCGCGCGGGCCCTGCGGCGCTACCCGGGATGCGCGCTGGTGGTGGTGCGCCGGTCGGAGGGCGGCTGGCTCCCCCACACCCGCCGTACGTTCCGGCCGTCCGTGCACCACCCGTCCTCAACGGCCCTGTCACCCCGTGAGGTCACACGGCTGCTGTGCGAGTGGTACGCGGAACTCGTCGCCGCGACCTCAAGCCTCAACCCCGCAACCGCTCCCGCACCCGCCGTACGTCAGGGGCGCTGACGGATTCGTAGCGGGCCAGGGCCTGCTCGTACCAGTGCCTGGCCCGCTCCGGTTCCCGTCGCTCCTCGGCCGCCTCGCCGAGCATCTCCAGCACGCGCGCCTGCCAGTGCACGGACCCTGTCGCCTCGAACTCGCGGATAGCCCGGGCCAGTTGTGTTTCCGCCGCCTCGACGGCGGTCGTGTCGTCGCCCGCGCACCGCAGGGCGGCCTGCCCGAGGAAGGCCAGGGCGCGGGCCGCGTCGTACGGGTCGTCCTCGGCCAGCAACTCCGCCCGGGCCGCCGTCAGATGGGGCAGCGCCTCATGGGGCCGCCCGTCCGCCAGCGCCACGTCCCCCAGGCAGATCCTGGTCAGGGCGGCACCGCGCCGGTAGCCGATCTCCTCGCGCAGCGGCAGAGCGAGCCGGAAGTACCGAGCGGCCTCGGCGAGCCGTCCGGCCAGCCGATGCGACTGCCCAAGGCCGTGCAGAGCCTGCGCTTCGGCCCGCCGGGCGGCCGTCCCTTCGTCCCGGGAAGGGGAGTCCGTGCCCGGCGCCCGGCCGCCTTCCAGCGCGGCCACCCTCTCCCGCGCCACCTCCAGCGCGTGGCCGAACCAGGCCACCGCTTCGTCGTGCCGGCCCGCGTTGCGCAGGCCCGTGCCGCCGGAGGTGAGCATCTGGCTCTCGGCCGCCCTGTCGCCGGCGCGGCGGGCCGCCGCGAGGCCGATCTCGTGGGCCTCGATCCACAGGTCGTACGGTCGCAGGCGCAGGAAGAGCGGGAACATGGCGTCGGCGAGCATCCAGGCCGTGTCGTCCCAGCCGCGCTCCGCCGCGGTGCGCAGCGCCGCCATGAGGTGGGTGCGTTCGGCGTCGAGCCAGCGGAGTGCGCCGGGCGGGTCCGTGAACGGCGGGGGCTGGGAAGGGTGTTGGGCGTAGCGGCGAGGCAGGATGCGGTGGCTGGGGGTCAGGAGGGTTTCTGCCTCGGTCGCGGCGTACAGGTAGAAGTCGACGACGCGCCGCACCGCCGCCTCGGCGTCGGCGCGCCCGTCGTGGTCGGCGGCCAGCTGTCCCGCGTGGGTCTTCACCAGGTCGTGGAAGCGGTACCGTCCGGCGCCGGTGCGCGGGTCGGGGCCGAGGTCCTCCAGGAGGTTCACCTCGGCCAGCTCGTCGAGGAGGCGGTCCGCCTCGTCGACGCGGAGGGCGCAGGCCTCCGCCGCGACCTCGACGCTGAGCAGCGGCACGGGGGCGAGGCCCAACGTGCGGTAGGCGCGGGCCTGTTCGGGCGGCAGGAGGCGGTACGAGGTATCGAGGGCGCCGCGCACCGCGTACTCCCCCTCCACTCTCAGTGCGTCGAGGGCGCCGCCTCCCCTGCCGTCCAGCGCTCCCGCCATCGCGGCGAGCGGCTGCCGGGGCCGGGCCGCCACGCGCGCCGCGGCGACACACACGGCGAGGGGCAGTCCCGCGCAGGCCCGGGCGACCGACAGCGCGGCCTCGGGCTCCCGGGAGACGCGGTCGGCGCCGATCCGGCGGCGGAGCAGCTCCACCGCCTCGTGGGTGGCGAGGACGTCCAGCGGATGGAAGGCCGCGCCGTCCATGCCGAGGCCGCTCAGGCGTCCGCGGCTCGTCACCGCCGTCAGCGCCCGGGCGCCGCCGGGCAGCAGCGGGCGGACCTGGGCCGCGCTCACCGCGTTGTCCAGCAGCAGGGCGATCCGGGCCCCGGCGGTGGCCGACCGCCACAGCGCGGACTGCTCCCCGAGGTCCGCGGGGACCCGGTCCTCGCCGACGGCCCGCAGGAGCTGCCCGAGGAGTTCGCCCGGCCGTGCGGGGTCGCTGTCGGAGTGGCCGCGCAGGTCGGCGTACAACTGCCCGTCGGGGAAGGCGTCGGCGAGGCCGAGCAGCCAGCGGCGCGCCAGCGTGGTCTTGCCGACGCCCGCGGGGCCGCTGATGACCGCGAGCACCGGCCCGTCCTGCGCCGCGGTCGCCGTCCTGTGGAGCGCGGCCAGCTCCCGCTCGCGATTGGTGAAGTGGGCGGGCACGGCGGGGATCTGGCGGGGCACCGCGCGTGCCCGTTCCGTGGCGAGCGCCGCCGCGGGGTGGATGTGCACTCCGCCGTGGATGCCGTGCGCCTGGACGACCGTTCCCTGTACGCGGGCGTCCCCTCCGACGGCGTTGGCGACGTCCGGCGGAGCGGCGGCCTGTGCGGTGGCGAGCCAGGCCCGGAGGTCCGCGGCCAGTCCGGGCCGGTGTACGGCCTGTTCGGCCAGGGCGGCCGCGAGGGTCCGGGCCAGCTCACCGCCGTCGGCACCGGCCGGCGGTGACGCCCACGCGCGGGCGAGTTCGACCGTCGCGGCGTCCGCACGGGCGCGCACGGTGTCCAGGAGGGCGCGCGCCATCGCCGGCCGACCGGCCGCCAGCGCCAGGGCGGCCTGCACTTCCGGGGCCGTCACCTGGTCCATCGCCCGCCCTTTCCCCCGTTGACGCCCGCGCCTTTCGGAGCGCGCCTGCGTCCTACCCGTCCGCCGTTCCCGTCAGACCGAACTCCGCGCATTGAAGAGTGTTCGAAGACTGATTACGTCAAAACAAGCCAATGAGGTGAACCATCTAACGCCACTATTTGAACGATATTGACATCATGCGATTCTTTGACGCCTATTCAGAACACAGGCCGGCCGGCGGACGGGGGCACTGGTGGAGATCGGAATTCGCGTCCTCGGAACCGTCGCGCTGGAACACGACGGCCGTCTCGATCTTCTCGGCTCCGCGAAAGAACGCCTGGTCCTCGCGGCCCTGGCCCTCGATGCGGGCCGGCCCGTCTCCCTGGACACCCTGATCCACCGCCTGTGGGAGGACACCCCGCCCGCCAAACCCCGCGCGGGCCTGCACACCTACGCCGCCCGCATCCGCCGCCGCCTCCGGGCCGCCGGCAGCGACGGACCGCTCGTGCAGCAAGCCCACACGTACCTGCTCGACATCCGCCCGGAGCAGGTCGACTGCCACCGGTTCGAACAGCTCGCCGCCCGGGCCCGCACCCTGGCCGACGACGCCGACGACGGAGCCGCCCTCGACCTGCTGCGGGAAGCCGCCGCCCTCTGGCATGGCGAGCCGCTGGCCGGGCTGAGCGGCCTCTGGGTGGAGAGCGTCCGCGCGACCCTGTCGCAGAAGCAGCTGGCCGCCCATCTGACCCGGTTCGGGATCGAGCTCCGCAGGGGCCGTTTCGCCGAGCTCGTGCCCGACGTGGCCGCCCTCCTCGACCGGCACCCCGGCGACGAGACACTGGCCGCCCAGCTCATGACCGCGACGTACGGCTGCGGCCGGCAGGCCGACGCCCTCCAGGTGTACGAAACCGTCCGCCGCCACCTCCGCGAGCACCTCGGCGCCGACCCCGGCGAAGCGCTCGCGCGCCTGCACCGCGCCGTCCTGACCAGGGCCCCACTGGGTGAACTGCTCCCCCGCAGGGAACCACGGGTCGCCACTCCGCACACCCTGCCCCGGCACGCCGACCTCGTCGGCCGCCAGGCGGAGTTGGCGGCCATCACCCGGGCGGCGGGCCGGGCCGCGGACCGGTCGTCCGGCACCGTGATCGCGCTGCAGGCCATCTCCGGCATGGCCGGCGTCGGCAAGACGCTGCTGGCCCTGCACGCGGCCCGCGGCCTCGAACCCCTCTTCCCCGACGGCCAGCTCCACCTCGACCTGCGCGCCCACTCACCCGGCCAGGAGCCCCTCTCCACCCGGGCCGCCCTCACGGCGCTGCTGCGGATGCTGGGCATCGCACCCGGCGACCTGCCCGACGACCTCGACGACCTCGTCGGCCTGTGGCGCACCCTGCTCAGCCGCCGCCGCGCCGTCATCGTCCTGGACGACGTGGCCGACCCCGACCACTTGCGGCCGTTGCTCCCCGGCCCTTCGCCCTCGCTGATGATCGTCACGAGCCGCCGCAGGCTGTCCGGGCTCCCCGGCGTCCGTCCCGTCCTGCTCGACGTACTCCCCGAGGACGACGCCGTCGCCCTGTTCCGCGAGCTGGCCGACGAGCCGAGCGCCGCCCCGGACCGCGAGGTCACCGCCATCGTGCGGCTCTGCGGGCGCCTGCCCCTCGCGATCGAGCTCGCCGCCCGGCGCCTGGCCTCCCGCACCTCCTGGACGGCCGGCCATCTGCTGCACCGGCTCACCCACGGCCACGGCAGACTGCGGGAGATCCGGGACGGCACGCAGGAGATAGCGCGCGCATTCGAGGTCTCGTACCACACACTCAGCGCCGAAGAGAGAGCAGTTTTCCGCATTCTCGGTCTCCAACTCGGCCCGGATTATGACGCATTCACGACCGCCGCCCTTGCGGATCTTCCACTCGACCGCACGGAGCGTGTTCTGGAAGGCCTCCTCGACGCCCACCTCATCCAGGAACCGGCGCCCGAGCGTTACACCACTCACGATCTTCTGGGCGAATACTCGCGCATGCTGGCGTCCTCCGAACTGGCGGCCGCCGAACGGGAACAGGCACTCCACCGACTGATCGATTTCTACGTACAGGCATCCGACGCGGCGGACCGGCTGATCGCGCCGCGCCGCCCGCGCCCCAGCCTTTCCCGGCACGTTTCCGCCTACCGGAAACCCGTATGGAACAGCCCGGCCGACGCCCGGCGCTGGCTGGCGGCGGAGTGCTCGGGGCTCATCGCGGCCGAGCGCCACTGCCGGGCCAACGGCCGGCCGTACGAGGCGGCGCTGCTCGCCGGTTCGCTGGCGGGCTTCCTCCACGAGGAGAGGTACTCCGCCCACACCCAGGACATGCACCTGGCGGCCGCGGCGCACTGGCGAGCGGCGGGCGAGCCGGCGGCCGAGGTGTACGCGCTGATCAACCAGGGCACCGCACTGTCCCGCAGCGGCCACTACGACCGCGCCCTCGATGCCCTCGGGCGGGCCCTCGCGACGGCCCGGGGCATCGACGACACGACGGTGGCCGAAGTGCGGCACGCGCGGGGCGTCCTGCGGTGGAACCTCGGCCGCCTGCCGGAGGCGCTCGCCGACCAGGAGGAGGCCCTGGCGCTGCGCACGCGCTCGGGCGACCCCTGGCAGATCGCCCGCTCGGAGAACAACCTCGGCATCACCCACCTCTATCTCGGCAATTTCAAGGTCGCCGACGAGCACTTCCAATCCGCTCTCATGCGATTCCGCGCGGTGGGCGACACCCACGAAGAGGCACACGTACTCAACAATTTATCGGATCTCAGCCTCCGCATCGGTGAGAGAGAATCCGCGCGGCACCTTCTCCAACAGGCCCGGAATATACTCGCGACTTCGGGCACCACCGCGGAACACGCCATGGCACAGGTCAATCTGGCGAACACCATGGACGCGCCGGAAGAACTCGATGAAATGCTCGGCCTGTACCAGGATTCGCTGACCGCCTTCCGCCGTCTCGGCGACCGGCGCAATGCGTCGATAACGCTGCACGGAATGGGCAGCGCGCTCTATTCGGCGGCCCGCTACCGCGAGGCGGCCGAGCAGCACACGCGCGCCCTTGAGCTGGCCAGGAGCATCGGCGCGACACACGAGGAGGCGCAGGCCCTGCACGGGCTGGGGGCGGCCGAGCACCGCCTGGGCCAGGCGGCTTCGGCGGCCGCCCACCTCGCCGCGGCCGTGGCCGCCGCGGAGCGCGCGGGCGCGGCGGCCGAGGCGGCGCGCGCCCGGGCCACTCTCGCCGGGATCAAGGCGGAATTATCCGTTCCGGATTAACGTCCGGAGAAAGCGGATGGAGAAGTTCAGCGATTACCTTGCGCCACGCGCCGCCGCTGCGCAAAGATCCCGGCGGGGCAGCGAAATTCCGCCGTCCCGTACTACCAATGAGTAATGGGAGAACGTCGGCACATGGCACGAAAGCACTTCGCGGGACGCATGAAGAAGGCCCCGCTATTCCTGGTGGTCCCGCTATTCCTGGTGGTTCCGCTTGCCGCCCCTGCCGTGGGCGCACTCATCTGTATGCCGTCCGCGCTTACCACGCGCGCCTGACGGCGATCCGGCACGGCGACGGAGACCCCGCCGCCGTGCCCCTCCCGGAGAGGGAGTCAGCCCTCGTCCGGTGTCAGCCGGAGCGAGATGCTGTTGATGCAGTACCGCTGGTCCGTCGGGGTCGGATACCCCTCACCCTCGAACACGTGCCCGAGGTGCGATCCACACCGGGCACACCGCACCTCCGTGCGGACCATCCCGTGCGAGGTGTCCTGGAGCAGTTCCACCGCGTCCGTGTCCTTCGGGTCGAAGAAGCTCGGCCAGCCGCAGTGCGACTCGAACTTCTCCGACGACGTGAACAGCTCCGCGCCGCACGCGCGACAGGAGTACACGCCCTTCGTCCGGGTGTCCGTGTACTCACCGACGAAGGCGGGTTCCGTGCCGGCCTGGCGCAGGACCGCGTACTCCGTCGGAGTCAGCTCCGCCCGCCACTGCTCGTCCGGCTTCTCGACGTCGTACGCCATGGGTGGCATCCCCTTACTTCGACAGCTCGGCCAGGATCTGCGGGCCGAGGTCCGTGACGTCGCCCGCTCCCATGGTGAGAACGAGATCACCGGGCTTCGCCATTCCCGCGATCGCCCGCACGGCCTCCGGCTTGTCGTGCGCGGCCACGACCTCGGCGCCCGCCTCGCGGGCCGCGTCGATGATCAGGGCGCTGGTGATGCCGGGGATCGGGTCCTCGCGGGCCGGGTAGATGTCGAGGACCACGGAGGAGTCGGCGAGGGCGAGGGCCTGCCCCATCTCCGTGCCCAGTTCCTGGGTGCGCGAGAAGAGGTGGGGCTGGAAGAGGACGAGGATGCGGGAGTCGCCCTCGGCGCCCGCGGCGGAGCGCATCGCCTCCAGGTCGGCCGTCATCTCCGTCGGGTGGTGGGCGTAGGAGTCGACGACCTGGACGCCCGCCGCCTCGCCCTTGAGCTGGAGGCGGCGCTTGACGCCGGTGTACGACTTCAGGGCGCCCGCGAGGTTCCGGGACGGGATGCCGAGGGCGATGCCCGCCGCGAGGGCGGCGACCGCGTTGTTCGCGTAGTGCCGGCCGGGCACCGAGACCGTGAAGGTGAGCAGCTTGCCGTCCAGGAGGACGGTGACCTCGCTGCTCAGACCGCGGGCCGTGATCTTGTGGATGCGCAGGTCGGCGCCCTCGGACTCGCCGTACGTGACGACCTTGAGCTCTCCGAGGTCCCGGACGCGCCGGGTCAGCTCGACCGCGCCCGGCTGGTCCGCCGAGATGACCAGCGTGCCGCCGGGGACGATCCTGCCCGCGAAGGTCTCGAAGGATTCGTAGATCTCGTCCATCGACGCGTAGTTGGCGTGGTGGTCGAGCTCCACGTTGAGGACGATGGCGACCTCGGGCGCGTACTTGTGGAAGCTGCGGTCGCTTTCGTCGGCCTCGGCGACGAAGATGTCGCCCTCGCCGTGCAGCGCGTTCGAACCCGGCACGTCCAGGTCGCCGCCGATCGCGTACGACGGGGCGAGGCCGAGGGTGGCGAGGGTGACGGCCAGCATCGACGTCGTGGTCGTCTTGCCGTGCGTACCCGCCACCGCGATCGGGCGGCGGCCCTCCATCAGCGACGCCAGGGCGTCCGAGCGGTGCACGACCGGGATGCCCAGCTCGGCGGCGCGGGCCAGCTCGGGGTTGTCCGCGCGGATGGCGGAGGAGACGACGACGCAGGTCGCGTCGGACGCGAGGTGCGCGGCGTCGTGCCCGATGTGGACCGTGACGCCGAGCGCGCGCAGCGCCTCGGCGGTGACGGACTCGCGGGCGTCGCTGCCCGCGACCTCGGCGCCGCGCTGGGCCAGGATCTTCGCGATGCCCGACATTCCGGCGCCGCCGATGCCGATGAAGTGCGGTCGGTCCATGTCGGCCATGGACTGGGGCAGGCCGGGTGCCATGCGTGTGTCTCCCCTGGTGTTACGACTGGTGGTACGACGACTGAGCAGGCACCAGCCTATGGCCTCCCGCGGCCCACGCCGTCCGAGGCACCCGGCTCCCCGCTACGCCTCGTCGGCCAGGCTGTGCGAGAACAGCTTCAGGACCGGGACGCCCACCTTGTGGCGCGCCCGCGAGGCCCAGTCCCGGTGGAAGAACTCCTCCACGTAGTGCGGGTCGGTCAGGACGATCACCTCGTCGGCGTCGGCGTCCTCGACCAGGGTCTTGAGCGCGTCCAGCGGGTGGTCCTCGATGAGCCGCCCCTGGGCCGCGCAGCCCGCCGCGCGCAGTGCGGTCAGCGAGACCCGCAGCGCCTGCTCGCCGGGTCCCGTCGCCTCGTCGCCCTCCGGGGTCTCGCCCTCGCGCGCCGCCTCGTCCAGCTCGCCGAGGGCGACGTCGTCGATGGCCCGCAGCAGCCGGTCCGCCTGATCGCCCCTGGGCTGGAGCAGTACGTGGAAGGCGACCGGCTCGTCCCCGTGCAAGGTGGTGACGAACTCCACGTCGGCGGAGGTCAGGGCCTTCTCGATCATCAATACGCTTGTGAACACGCCAGGCGCCCTTCTCATCCGTGGGCCCCGCGTCCTGAGGCCCTTGCGGAAACCATCCTGCCCCGTGGCCGCACGGGGTCTGCGAGATCTAGTGTGCCCAGCCGAAGCCAAACGGAACGGCTGATTCCGCTGATTGTCAGGTTCGACGGTATCGGGTGAAGAGGAACCCGGCCTCCTCCAGTACGGACGCCAGTGCGAAGCGCGCCGGCACCTGGAGAGCGGACCCGCCCGCGATCCGCTGGGCGTCCCCCGCCGTCAGCATCGGGGAGACCGTCAGACAGAGCTCGTCCAGCGCCCCGGCGGCCACGAACTGCCCGAGAAGGCGGGGCCCGCCCTCCGTGAGCAGCCGGGTCAGTCCCCGCTCGGCCAGGGCGGGCGCCACCCGCTCCGGCTCCACGGTCGCGCCCTCACCGGCGATCACCACGACGGCGCCCGCCTTCTCCGCTGCGGCGATCCGGTCGGCGGGCGCGGCGGCCCCGGTCACCAGGAGCGTGGGCGTCACCGGGGCGGTGAAGAGCGGAAGGGAGAAGTCCAGATCGAGACCGGCGCTGACGACCGCGATGGCGGGCGCCGCCGACTGCCCGGCCGCCGCCCTGTGCCGCTCGAAGACCGCACGTGCTTTCGCCGGGCGATAACCCTCCTTGCGGACGGTCTCGGCGCCGACGACCACGGCGTCGGCGAGGCTGCGCAGGGTGCCGAAGATCCGCATGTCGGTGTCGCCGGAGATGGGGTGGGCCCGGCCGTCGTGGTGGGCCGCGCCGTCGAGCGTCGACACCATGTTGGCGCGCAGCCAGGTCGCCTCCCCCTCCGGGTAGGCGTAGGCGTCGGCCAGCTCGTCGAGGCTCCACTCCCGGTCGGCCGTCTCGTCCGTCCGGTCTGCTGTCTGGTCGGTCACAGGGAACAGGCGTCGCATATCCGCAGTCTTGCACGCCCCTTAAGCTGGGGAACCGTGTCGTCCTCCTCCGCCGCCTCCGGGCACCGCCCCATAGCCGAAGTGGCTCCGCTGTCCCTGTGCGCCCGTGAGCCCCACGTCCCGGCCGACCGACTGGTCGCCGAGATGGTGCCGCCGCCGCGCTTCGACTCGGTCCGCTTCGATACGTACATTCCGGACCCGAACCAGCCGAGTCAGACCGAGGCGGTCCGCGTCCTCAGCGGCTTCGCGGCGGGGCTCGGCGGTGCGCACGCCTCCGGCTCCGGCCGGAAGCGCTGGTTCCAGAGGAAGGCCGCCGCCCCCGCGGGCCCGCGCGGCATCTACCTCGACGGTGGCTACGGCGTCGGCAAGACCCACCTCCTCGCCTCCCTCTGGCACGCGGCGCCCGCCGCGCCCGAGCAGAAGGCCTTCGGCACCTTCGTCGAGCTCACGAACCTGGTCGGCGCGCTCGGCTTCCAGCAGACCGTGCGCACCCTCAGCGGCCATCGGCTGCTCTGCATCGACGAGTTCGAGCTCGACGACCCGGGCGACACGGTCCTGGTCTCCTCGCTGCTCTCCAAGCTCGTCGAGCAGGGCGTGGCGCTCGCCGCGACGTCGAACACGCTGCCGGGCAAGCTCGGTGAGGGCCGGTTCGCGGCCACGGACTTCATGCGCGAGATCCAGGGCCTGTCGTCCCACTTCAAGGCGTTGCGGATCGACGGCGAGGACTACCGCCACCGCGGCCTGCCGGAGGCGCCGGCTCCGTACTCGGAGGAGCAGGTCACCAAGGCGGCGTACGCGACCGACGGCGCCTCGCTCGACGACTTCCCGCACCTCCTCGCGCACCTGGCCAAGGTCCACCCGAGCCGGTACGGCGCGCTGACCGACGGGCTCTCCGCCGTCTGCCTCACCGACGTGACGCCGGTGCCCGACCAGTCGACCGCCCTGCGTCTTGTGGTGCTGGCCGACCGGCTGTACGACCGAGAGGTACCGGTGCTCGCCTCCGGTGTGCCCTTCGACCGGCTCTTCAGTGAGGACATGCTGAACGGCGGATACCGGAAGAAGTACTTCCGGGCCATCTCGCGGCTCACGGCGCTCGCGCGGGACGCGAAGGGACTCGTGGGCGAGTAGTCGAGTGGTCCCGCTCCGGCGGGCGGGACACGGGACGGCGCGCGAAGTCGGCACGTGAAACGGAAGCTACGCGCGTGGTTCCCGTGCACCAAGGCGCGTGGTACACACATCCGGTCACATTCCTGTCCGCCAGCAGGAGGTTGCCCATCATGTCTGCCACTCGACGTCAGGTTCTTGCCCGTACCGGTGCCCTGGGCGCCGGAATCGCCTTCACCGGCGCCCTTTCGGAACTTTTCGCGGGCACCGCCGCCGCGCACGGGAAGGCCGGATACGGCCCCCTCGTGCCCGACCCCAAGGGCCTGCTCGACCTGCCGAAAGGTTTCCGCTACAAGGTCCTCTCGCGTGAGGGCGAGCCCCTGCGGTCGGGTGAGGGCAAGGTGCCGGGCAACCACGACGGCATGGCCGCCTTCCGGGGCCGGAACGGCGGCGTCCATCTCGTGCGCAACCACGAGAACCGCGTCACCGGCAGGATCGCCGTGCCGACCGTCGGAGGTCTGACCTACGACCCGGCGGCCAAGGGCGGGTGCACGGCGCTCGCGCTCGACCGGAGAGACGAGGTCCTGGACGAGCGCGTCGCGATCGCCGGGACCGCCGTCAACTGCGCGGGCGGGCCGACCCCTTGGGGCACCTGGCTCACCTGCGAGGAGACCGAGGACAAGGCCGGTACGAACGGCTACACCAAGGACCACGGCTTCGTCTTCGAGGTCGACCCGGTGGACCCGCGCCGCACCGGCGCGGTGCCGCTGACCGCGATGGGCCGCTTCCAGCACGAGGCCGTCGCCGTCGACCCGAAGCGCGGCGTGGTCTACGAGACCGAGGACGCCTTCGAGAAGCCCTTCGGCCTCTTCTACCGCTTCCTGCCCAAGAAGCCGGGGGGCGGCCGCGGTTCGCTGCGCGCGGGCGGCAGACTGCAGGCCATGCGGGTGCCCGGCGTGCGCGACCTGTCCTCGATCCAGGAGACGGGCGCGAGCTTCGACGGCATCGAGTGGGCCGACGTCCCGGACCCGCTGGCCGCTCAAACGCCCATCCGCCACCAGGACTTCGGCCAGAAGGGCGTCACTCACGCGCAGAAGCTGGAGGGCTGCTACTGGGGCGGCTCGTCCGTCTACTTCGTGTCGTCCTTCGCGCGCAGCCGGGACGGCTCGGCGGCCGACCACTTCGGTCAGGTCTGGCGGTACGACCCGGCCGGCCGACGGCTCACCCTCGTCGTCGTGTTCGGGCCGAGCACCGACATCCAGCTGCCGGGCGAGTCCCCCGACAACATCTGCCTCGCGCCGAGCGGCGGCCTGATGGTGTGCGAGGACGGCGACGGCGCCCAGCACGTGTACGGCGTCACCCGGCGCGGCGAGGTCTACGCGATGGCCCGCAACCGCCAGAACATCGGCACCCCCGAGAAGCCCGAGTGGGGCGAGTTCGCGGGCGCCGCCTTCTCCCCCGACCACGAGACGCTGTACGTGAACTGCTACACGCCCGGCACGACGTTCGCGGTGACGGGCCCCTGGCACAAGTAGCGTCCCGAGGTCCGCGCTGCCCGGCCCGCGGTGACAAATCACTGGCGGACCGGGCTCCGCACGGACGAACATGACCCGCATGAGTGACCAGAGCGGCGAGAGCGACCAGAGCGGGCAACCCGCGCGGTGGACCCGGGCGACCACCTACCCCGACATGTGGGCCGACCCGGACGACGACCCCCGCGACAGCGAGGGCGGCAGCCCGGACGGCGAGCTGCCGACCCTGCTCGACTTCCTGACGCACTACCGCATGACCCTGCGCATGAAGTGCGAGGGCCTGGACCCGGAGCAGCTGGCCCGCCGGTCGGTGCCGCCCTCGACGATGTCGCTCCTCGGTCTGGTCCGGCACCTCGCCGAGGTGGAGCGGGACTGGCGCAACTGGATCAGCGACGGCGACCCGACGCCCAAGCTGTACGGCGAGCGCGACGCGGACTTCCACGGAGCCGTCGCCGAACAGGCCGTGGTCGACGCCGCCTTCGCCGACCTGGCACGCGAACAGGCGGCCACCGACGCCGCGCTCGCCGGCCACTGCGACCTGGGCGAGCGGCTGGGGAAGGACAGGACGTCGGTCCGGGAGCTGCTGGTGCACCGCATCGAGGAGTACGCCAGGCACTGCGGCCACGCCGACCTGCTGCGCGAGTGCGTCGACGGCAGGGTCGGCCAGTGACGGGCCGCCAACGGCCGCGCCGCGTCAGATCAAGCGGAAGAGGTCGGCGGCGGCCCGGACGTCGGTGAAGTCCTCGACGGAGCGCAGGTTGTCGCAGAGGGCGTCCAGGACCGAGCCCTCCTCGGCGGTGGGCGGGGCGCCGATGGCCACGCCGAAGACGCGGAAGCCCAGCCGGCGTTTGGCGTCGTTCCAGCCGCGCGTCCACTCCTCGGTCACGCCGCATTCGTCGTCGGTGAGCAGCACGATGTCGCCGCGCCTGCGGGCGGCGTCGTCGAACTCCTCCGCCAGCAGGTCGCCCGCCGTCGACAGAGGTGTCTGGTAGCTGGTGCCGCCGCCGAGGAAGGTCTCCGCGAAGTCGAGCACCCGGGCGATGCCGGCGGGCCGGTCGGCCGGGAAGCGGAAGACCTGGATCTTGTCGGCGGCGGAGAACAGGATGCCGACGAAGTCCCGCCGGGCGTGCCGGGCCTGGTCCAGCAGGGCGAGGGCGCACGCCTTGGCCCAGGCCTCCCGGGTGACTCCGCCGGGCCCTTCCCTGTACATGGAGTGCGAGGTGTCGACGCACGCGATGACCGCGCCCCGGCCGGTGGCCTGCTCTCCCCGGCTGTCGTAGAGCATCAGCTCCCCGGCGGCGTAGCGCGCGGCGAACACGGCGCGCAGTTCGGGCAGGCCGAGGTTGGCCAGCTCGGAGGGGACGACGCGGGAGAGGTCGTCGCCGAGCGTGACGCCGACGAGTTCGCCGGTGGCGTTCTCCACCTTGCGGGCGCGTTCGCCGTCGGCCATCTGCCGGAAGCGGCCGATGAGTTCGGCCCACCGGGCGAGGCGGCCGGTGCGCAGCCGCTCGGCGAGCCGGGCGCGTTCTTCGTACGGCATCCGCTCCAGCTCGCCGGGGCCGACTCCCCATGCCCGCGTCAGCGTCGCCTCCTGCCGCGCGGCCCGTGCCGCTTTCGCCACCGCGTTCCGCGCGGCGGCACGGTTGCCGGGGGCCGCCGCGGCGAGGGCCTGCGCGGCGCCCCGGGCGGCCCGCCGGGCGTCGGCCGCCGCGCTCTCGGCGGCCTGGCCGGCGGTCTGCCGGAGTGCTTCGGCGGTGGCGGTCGCCGCGGCTTCGGCGGCCTGCCGGGCGCTGTTCGCCTGTTCGGCCTGGCGCAGGGCGTCCCGGGAGTGCTCAAGGATCTGGCGCAGCGCGGTGGCCTGGGCGAGTACGGCCACGGCGGCGGCGTAGGGGTCACCGGCCGTCTCGCGGCGCAGGTCGGCGAAGTCGGGTGAGTCCACCAGCGCGGTGATGATCTGGTGGTGGACCAGTCGGCAGGGGTCCATCTCCGCGGGCTCGCGCAGTCGCGGGGCGACTTTGTAGGCGGCGAGGAACGCGTCGGCCAGCAGGTCGGCGGTGTGGCCGTGGCGCTGGTGCAACTCGTCGGCCAGCTCGCGCAGTCCGGCCGACTGCTCGTAGGTGTCGCGCCAGGCGATCCGGTCGAACCGGTCCGCGACCACGGCCGTGGTGTGCCGCTCGGAAGCGGCGGCGGCGGCCGGGCTCGGCCACGTCCCGGCGCGGCTCGCCAGCTCGTCGTGCGTGCCCGGTGCCTCACTCACTGCCCTGCTCCCCCGGCCCGCCGAGCTGGTCCCGCACGGTGCTCGCGTCCAGTCCCAGGGCCTCGGTGAGGACGCGTGCGCGGACGGCCCGCTGGCGTCCCGTGACCCGTTCGACGGTGGCGGTGGAGCGGCCCGCGGCGGCCGCCTCCGCGCGCAGCCTCTCCAGCCGCTTGCCCGCCAGGGCGAGCTTGCCGTGGGCCTTCGTGATGACCCACTCGCTCAGCGCCTCGCGGGACTGCCCGGCCATGGCGTCGAGCTGGGCCTCCAGCTCGTCGATGGTGTCGGCCAGGTCGAGCGCCTCCTTGGCGTCGGGGCTGACCAGGTGCAGCACCTCGCGCTCGACGGTCGGGCGCTGGGCGGGTGAGTCCCACAGCACATGGGTCAGCACCGACAGGTCGGTCTCGGCGACCGCCGGGCGCCCTGCCAGGTACGCGGATGCCTGGAGCAGGCCCACCGCCTGCCGCCAGCGCCGGTCGGAGGCGATGAGTTCCTTGCGGCGCAGGGCGGCCCGGAGCGTGCACACCGCGTCCACGATCCCGTCGGGGACCTCCACGGCCGGGACGGCCCCGGTCACGGCGTGCCGCAGATCGGCCAGCTCGACCGTGGTCCGCGCCGGCGTCCGCGGGCGGCGGACGGCGGAGCGGACCAGCGCGGCGAAGTTCGCCGGGTCCTCCAGATATCCGACTTCGAGGCGGACGAGGAGCCGGTCGTAGATCGCGGCCGTACCGTCCCCTTCGGGCAGTTCGTTGCTCGCCGTGATGGCCCCGATGAGGGGGCAGCGGATGGGCTCACCGCCGCTCTCGGGGTGGTAGATCCGCTCGTTGAGGTAGCCCAGCGTCTCGTTCAGCGCCGCCGTGGAGCACTTGAAGATCTCGTCGATGAACGCGATGTGCGCGGTCGTGGCGCGGCCGTCGTAGACCTGGCGGTACTCGCCCCTGGCCAGCGCGGCGACGTCGACGGGGCCGAACATCCTGGTGGGCGCGGTGAACTTGGAGAGGAGTATCTCCCAGTAGGACGCGCCCACGACCCTGCCCGTGAGCTCCCGGGCCAGCTCGGACTTGGCTGTTCCCGGTGGGCCGAGCAGCAGCGAGTGCTGGCCGGCCAGCAGCGTCGCCAGCAGGGTCCGCACCACGTCGTCCCGCTCGTAGAAGCGGTCCGACAGCTCGTCGCCGATCGCCCGCAGTGTCGTGGCGGTGTCCTCCGCGCCCATCCAGGTCGTGCCTCCCCTAGTACCCCTGGTACGCCGTCACGGGGTAGTGGTCCGACAGGTTCGTGTACCTGTACTCCTTGCCCCAGCTGGAGACCGTCCAGGGCGCGCTCTGCTCCTTGATCACGTTGTTGTGCCAGGTGGCGGGCCGGGCATGGCCCTTGCGGTGGAGGATGTGATCGAGATCCTCGCGCGGGTCGTCAGGGTAACGCTCGGCGGCGATGGAGTTGTCGCGGGTGTCGAAGGAGTACGGGTGGCCGGTGCGGGTGTCGGCGGCGGCGAGGCCGCCGTCGGCGAGCATCGAGGCGTACTCGGAGCTGCGCGAGTCGACGTTGAAGTCGCCCGCGACGATGACCTGTTCGCCCGCGGGGATGTTCTTGGCGTCCAGGAAGGCGTCCATCTCCTTGAACTGCTTCGCACGGGTGGCCGCGGCCTCCCCGCTGCCGCAGCCGGGGTCGGTGGACTGGGCGTGGGTGCCGACGACGTGCGTCCTGGTGCCGTTCACGTCCAGCACGGCATAGACGAAGCCCTTGTTGGAGTGGGCGTCGGAGCCGCAGGCGTCTTTGTAGACGTACTGCTCCTTGCGCACGACGGGCCACTTGCTCAGGACCGTCACGCCGCCGTCCTCCGGCGTCACGGAGGAGTACGCGCCGCCGGTGGCGTCCCAGCCGCTCTTGCTGCGGCCCATCACGGGGGTCTGGTGCGGGTACTGGGCCGCCGCGTTGGCCTTCAGCGCGTCGGACGAGGAGTTGTCGAACGCCTCTTGCAGCACGACGACGTCCTGGCCCCGGAAGAAGCCGGCGGCCGGTATCGCCTTGGCGCGGTGGTCCTGGCCCCAGTTCGGGTAGAGCGACTTGCTGAACAGGAAGGCGTTGTACGTGAGCACCTTGAGCGAGGGAGGAGCGGCGGAGGCGTCGGCGGCGGTCGCGGACGGGGCGACGGCGGCGAGCGTGGCGGCGGCGAGCACGGTGGTGATCGCGGCCGCGTGGGTCCTGCGCAGCGCTGTGTGCGACACGGTAACTCCTGTTGGCGTGGGGGTGGTTGCTGTCGTTACGGCTGGTGCGGGTGCTGCCCTTGTCCGGGTGCTCGGACATCCAAGCAGCTGGGATTACTTCTGGGGATACGTCGCGTGAACAAGTGGCCCCGCCGCGGCGCCGGAAGGGCCGCCTGGGGCCTCCCGAGGGTGCGCGGACGCCTTTTGGGGCGGCGGGCGGGGGCGCGTACACCGCCCGCGCACGGGCTCCGCAGGCACCCGCCCACGCCCTCCGACGAGACCCCACTGGCCCCCGCTGACCTGCGGTTTCGTCAGGTCGACACCTACAATTGCCGTCTCGGGAAGGGGACTTGATGGACCGCAGCATCCGCACGATCGACGACGTGATGAAACTCCTGGACAGCCTGTTCGAGCCCGCGGCCGACCGCTGGACGGCCGACGGGGCCTCGTGGTGGGACGGCTTCTACGCGGACCGCGACAAGCCCGTGCCGTTCTTCGCGGCCAAGCCGGACGAGAACCTCGTCTCGTACGCCGAGCGGGGCCTCCTCACCCCGGGCCGCGCCCTCGACCTCGGCTGCGGCCCCGGGCGCAACGCGCTGCACCTCGCCGCCCTCGGCCACGAGGTGGATGCCGTCGACCTGTCGCCCGCCGCCCTCGACTGGGCCGCGGAGCGCGCCCGCGAGGCGGGGGCCGACATCCGGTTCCACCACGGTGACGCCTTCGCGCTCGCGGAGACCGCGCTGGCGGGGCCGTACGACCTGATCTACGACTCGGGATGCTTCCACCACCTGCCGCCGCACCGCCGCGTCAGCTACCTCGCCCTCCTGGACCGTGCCCTGGCCCCCGGCGGCCACCTGGCCCTCACCTGCTTCGCGGCCGGCGACGCGGGCATGGGGTCCGAGCTGCCCGACGCGGACTTCTACCGGCAGGCCCGGCTGCACGGCGGCCTCGCGTACACGCCGGACGCGCTGCGCGGGATCTTCTCCGGCCTGACGGAGGTCGAGCTGCGCAGGATGCGGGACGAGCCGTCCGAGTCGGAGCTCTTCGGCGAGCCCTTTCTCTGGACGGCCCTGTTCCGCCGCGAGGGCGGGGGTTCAAAGACAGGCTCTTAGGGCCTGGCGCGGACGAGCCGTACCTTGTCGACGCCGAGCAGGCCCGCAAGCGGGACCTTCGCGGTGGTCTGCCGGGGGTCGACCGTCACCCCGTCGGCGCGCAGGACGTCGAGCAGCATCCCGGCCAGCGGCATCACCATGTGCCGCCCCCAGCAGCGTTCGGAGGCGTGGCCGAAGGGGAGGTAGCCGGGGTGGTCGTCGGGGTCGAGGGCGGCCCAGCGCTCGGGGCGGAACGTGTCCGGGTCGTCCCAGAGCTCCGGGTCCCGGTGGCTGAGCAGCGGCAGCAGCAGGACGTCGTCGCCGGTGCCGATGCGGTCGTCGAGGGCGGGGTACTCGGGGGACGCGTTCCGCAGGATGTTCCAGGACGGGGGCAGCAGGCGCATGGACTCGTACAAAATGTGCTCGTTCGGCGTCCCGTCGTCGAAGGGCGCCCCGAGCCAGTACGCGTTGGCGACGAGCGTGGAGACGGTGAAGCAGACGGGTGCGGCGGCGCGCCGGTACAGGCCCATGGCGTAGCGGCGGTCGCTGTAGGTGGTGGCGTCCGCGGTCAGGCCCGCGATGCTCGTGACGGGTGCGCCCGGGCGGAGCCGGCGGGGCAGGGCGGCGCCGGTGGCGATGACCGTCCAGGTCAGTTTGGGCGTCAGTTCCAGGGTGCGGTCCATGAGGATGCGCAGCCGGTACGGGTCGGCGCCGAGGATCAGGTCGCGCAGGTGGACGTGGCCGACGTGCGGCCACTCCCCGGTGAGGTCGGTGTCCCCCGGCAGCGGCTTCTTCAGCGCCGCCCGCACGTCGCGGCCGATGGCCCGCATGACGGTGGACGCCTCGGTGCGCGGAATGGAGCGCCCGTGGAGCGGCTTGAAGGTGGGGCGTTCGCGTTCGGTTGCGGGTCGCGCGGCGAGGATCTGGTCGGTGAGGGCGGGCCCGGCGACGCCGACGGTGTCGGCGTCGAGGCGGAACACGTCCTGGCCGCGGTGGTCGCGCAGCAGGGCGTGGAGTCGCGGCGTGAAGAGGGTGGTCCGCGCGAGCCGGTCGGTACCGGGCATGGGCATCGGGGATCTCCAGGAGCGGGAGCCCCGGGCCCGGCGGGCCGGTTGGGGGCGGCCTGCCGGGCACGGGTCTCAACGGCGCATTACGTCCCTACGGGATGCGCATCCGCGCGGGATGCGCGCGGTGACCGGTCCGACCTAGTACCAGTGGTACCAGGCGTAGGCCTTGAGGCTCTTCTCGCCGGTGATCTTCTTCTTGAGGGAGCGGACAACCTTCATGTGCGTACCTCCGGTGGGTTCCGTCGGGCCATGCCGTACATGGGCGACATGGACCCGTGGAGCGTCGCGCCACCCGATCAACACCCGATAAACGGACAGCCGGAGCGCGTGAGCGGAACGTGAGCGCGCCGCGAGACCGCCCGCCCGGGGGTCACAGGTCGGCGAGCGCCCCGTCCACCGTGGCGAGCAGCGTCCCGCGGTCGTCCTGTACGCGGCTGAGGACGCGCAGGCCGTAGTACGTGCTCTGCACCCGGCGGGCCACGGTCCTCGCGTCACCGGTGGACCGGATCTCGCCCGCGCGCCGCCCCTCCTCCACGACGGCGCACAGCTCGTCCTCGACCCGGTCGAAGCTGCGCCGCACCGCCTCCCTGACGTCGGGGTCGAGCCCGGCGACCTCGATGGCCGCGTTGATCGCGAAGCAGCCGCGCACGCCCGACTCGTCGAGGTCGGCGTCGACGGCGTGGACCATCATGGCGCGCAGCCGCTCCTTCGCAGGTCCTTCCCCGCGCAGGATCTCGACCTGCTCGGCGGTGGCGGTGTCGTAGTACCGCCGGAGGGCGCGGAGGTAGAGCTGCCGCTTCCCGCCGAAGGTGTTGTAGAGACTCGAAGGGCCGAGACCCGTGCTGTCGCACAGATCGCGCGTCGAGGTGCCCTCGTACCCGTGGCGCCAGAACGTCTCCATGGCCGCGGTGACGACCCGGTCCTCGTTGAACTCTCGTGGTCTGGCCATGCGCCCACGGTAAACGTTTTGGAACGCGCTTACAAAACAGCCACCTCCGGGGTGCGGTCCCGGTGTCCGGGGGTGGTCCTCTGCAGGCGCGCCGCCCACAGCACGCCCGCCGATCCGGTGGCGGCCAGCGCGGCGCCGACCCAGGCGACCGAGGCGTAGCCGTGCCCTGCGTCGATGGTCATGCCGCCGAGCAGCGGGGCGACGGTGTTGCCGACGTTGAACGCGGCCGTGTTGGTCGCGCCGACGAGCGTCGGCGCGCCCGGTGCGAGGGTGAACACCCGGGACTGCAGGGCCGGGTTGGTGACGTACCCGGCGAGGCCGAGCAGGAAGACGAGGGCGATCACCACGGCCGTCACGTGCGCCGTCAGCGCGAGCAGCGCGGAGAAGACGGCGAGTGCGCCGAGCCCGAGGCCGAGCGTGCCGAGGGGACGCGTCTGGCCGGTGCGGCCGCCGATCACGATGCCCGCCATTCCGCCGGCGCCGAACAGCGCGAGGACGGCGGGCACCCACCCCTCGGACACCCCGCTCACCTCGGTGAGCAGCGCCCCCAGATAGCTGAAGGTGACGATGACCGCCCCGAAGGCGAAGGCGGTGACGGCGTACGAGAGCCACAGCTGCGGTCGCGCCATGGCCCGCAGTTCGTCCCGGACCGAGGGGCGGGGGCCCTCGCCGCGGCCGCCGGGGACGAGGAGCAGCGTGCCGATCAGGCTCACCACGGTGGCCGCGGCCACCGCCCAGAACGCGGCGCGCCAGCTGGAGAACTGGCTCAGCACCGTACCCGCGGGCACGCCCACGATGGTGGCGAGCGTGAGCCCGCCCGCGACCACGGCGACGGCCCGCGCCTTGGCGTCGGCCGGTACGAGCGCCACCGCGGTGGCCACGGCGACGCCCCAGTACCCGGCGTAGGCGAGGGCGCTGACCACGCGCGTCACGAACAGGACGGCGTAGCCGGGGGCGAGGGCGCCGATGACGTGGGCCACGACGAAGGCCGCCTGCAAGGAGACGAGCGCCGTGCGGCGCGGCCAACGGAGCGTGGCGACGGCGAGCAGGGGCGCGCCGACGACCATGCCGACCGCGAAGGCCGAGATGAGCAGTCCGGCGTCGGGGACGGACACGCCCAGGTCGTCGGCCATGCCCGGCAACAGGCCGGACAGCATGAACTCCGAGGTTCCCTGGGTGAAGATGCCCAGCCCGACGATGTACACCGCAAGCGGCATGCAGCGGCCCTCCCGGTCGCATGCGGCCGCCCCCGATTTTGGAGCGGCCGCTTCAGAACTGACGAGCAACGACGCTAGCATGTTCTGAAACGGTTGCTTCAAAAAGGGTCGGCCCACTCGGCGCACTCGGCCGACCCGGTCAGGTCACGCCCAGGTCACGCCGGGGCAAGCCGCCACAGCGAGGTCACCTCGGCCGCGCGGGCGGCGTGCAGCGGGTCGGTGGCGTCCGCGGCACGCGGATGGCGCGGCGCGATGTCGTGGCGGTCGACCACCCGCAGCCCGGCCGCGTCGAAGGACGCCAACAGCTCTTCCCGCGTGCGGAGTTCGAGGTGTTCGGCCAGGTCGGAGAGGATGAGCCAGCCCTCCCCCGCGGGCTCCAGGTGCTCGCTGAGCCCGTCCAGGAAGCCGTGCAGCATCGCGCCGCCCGGGTCGTACACGCCCTGCTCGACGGCGGAGGTCGGCCGGGCGGGCAGCCACGGCGGGTTGCACACCACGACCGTGGCGCGGCCCGCCGGGAAGAGGCCCGTGTCGACGACCTCCACCCGCCCTTCGAGCCCGAGCCGTTCGACGTTCTCCCGCGCGCAGGCGAGGGCGCGCGGGTTGATGTCGGTGGCCACCACCCGGTCGACGCCCCGGCGGGCGAGGACGGCCGCGAGCACGCCGGTGCCGGTGCCGATGTCGAACGCCGTACGCCGCGGGGCCGCGCCCCGCCCGGCCGCGTCCGGCAGCGGAGCCTGCGCCACCAGGTCGACGTACTCGCCCCTGACCGGGGAGAACACGCCGTAGTGCGGGTGGATCCGGTCGTCGAGAGCGGGCACGTGCACGCCCTTGGACCGCCACTCGTGGGCGCCGATCACGCCCAGGAGTTCGCGCAGGGAGACCACCATCGGCCCGTCGGGCGGTCCGTACGCCTCATGGCAGGCGGCGCGCACGTCGGGCGCCCGGCGCAGCGCCAGGCCGTGGTCGTCCTCCAGGCGTACGAGCAGCATGCCGAGCACGCGGGCGCGGTGGCCGCGGGCGCGACGGTACAGGTGGAAGGAGTCGGCGGCCGTAGCGCCGGACGCGGCCGCCCTGCCCGAAGCGGACGCCTTGCGCGGCGCGGCCGCCTTCCGGTCCACGCGGCGGCCCAGGGCGCTCAGCAGCTGCCGGGCGCCGTGGAAGTCACCGCGCCACAGCAGAGCGGTGCCCTCGCAGACGAGCCGGTAGGCCACGTCGGCCTTGGTCCGGTCGTCGGCGACGACGACGCGGCGGGGCGCCGGGGCACCGCTCTCGGAGTGCCAGGTGGCCCCCTGAACGGGAGCGTCCGGGCCGGCGCCCGCGTCGGGGCCGGTGGGGTCGTTCTCGGTCCACTCGATGCGGGGCATCAAGGACTCCTTGTGGTCGCGGGGCGCTGGGGCACGTAGAGAGCACGTAGAGCGCTGCGACGCGGGAGACCCTCACGGTCTACCGGGCGTACCGACGTACCGGATGGACTGGACGTACCGGAGACGAGGATATCCCGGGCCAAGGCTCGACCCGGGCCCCGGACCGCCTGGACCTACACCAGATAGAGGCCTGCGAAGTTGTTCCACCCCTCCGGCACCCAGTCGTCGGACGTGCGCGAGGGGTCGTAGTCGAGGAGGCGGGCCAGCAGCATCAGCTCGTGCCAGGCCGCGTCGGTCTCGCGGGCCCAGGCCGCTCCGGCGTTCTCCACCAGGTCGAGCGCCATGGCCACGCGCAGCTCGATGGTGGCGAGTTGTTCGCGGGCCCCCTCGGGCAGCAGCTCGCCGCGCCGGTCCATCATCGCGCGCAGCTGCCCGGCGCAGTCCGCGAGGTGCCCGCGCATGGCCCGGATGTTCGCCTCGGAGGGGCGGGGCGGCACGGACTGCTCCAGGAAGAGGCCGGACGCGAGCGTGTGCCAGTAGTGCGCCTCGCGGAACAGGGGGGCGCGCTGCTCGTCGGGCACGCTGCGGAACTCGGGCGGCGGCTCCTCGCCCCTCTCCAGCGCGTCGGCCCTGGCCTGGTCCACCCATCTCTTCGCCAACTGCCGTACGTCGTCGCGGAGTACCGGACGCATCGTGGTTCCTTCCGTCGTCTTCGGCCCCAGTCGGCCGGGGCCCGTTGCGTGCGTCACATCGCGGAGCCCGCCGCCGGAGCGCGCGGGTCCACCCCAGAAGATCTAGGTGTACCGCCCGCCTCTCCCGCCCCGCACCAGAAAGGCACCACCTCGATGAAGCTGCACACCCATGAGTGGGGCACCGGCGACCGCGTGGCGCTCCTGGTGCACGGAATCATGTCGGACCACCGGACGTGGCGTCGCGTGGGCCCCGCCCTCGCCGACAAGGGCTACCGCGTGATCGGCGTGGACCTGCGCGGGCACGGGGCGAGCGGGCGCGGCGCGTACGGCGCGGAGGTCTTCGCGGACGACCTGGTCGACACGCTGCCGACCGGCGCGGAACTCGCGCTCGGGCACTCGCTCGGCGGTCTGGCGCTCGCCCTCGCGGCCGAGCGGCTCGCGCCCGCGCGGGCCGTGTACGCCGACCCCGCGTGGGCGCTCGGCGGCGAGAACGCGGTCGATCCCGCGGTGTTCGTGGAGTTCCAGCGGGTCCCACGCGACGTCATAGCGAAGTTCAATCCGCGCTGGGAGCCGATCGACGTGGACATCGAGGCCGCCACCCTCGCCGTGTGGGATCCGGAGACCGCACTGTCGCTGTCCGGCGCCGGCGCGGTCGACCGCACTCCGGCAGCGCCCGTCGTGCCCTCGCTCGTACAGGTCGCCGACCCGAGCCCCGTCGTCGGGGACCCGCTCAAGGAGGAGCTGGCGCGGCGCGGTTTTGAGGTGCGCACGGTCCGGGGCGCCGGGCACACCATGCACCGGGACGACTTCGACGCGTTCATGGCGTCCCTGGACGGGTGGATCTAGCGGGACCATCTGGATCCAGCCGCACTCAGGGGGTGGACGCCGGACGGGTGGCGGCACGGAGCATTCGGTGCACGCCACACCCCATTTTTCCTATTTTCCGGTTTTACCCCCATATCGTCATCGGGTGATCACTCTCGTACGGAGATGCGCCGCGCTCTGCGCCCTCGGCACCCTGGCCACCGTCCTCGCCGGATGCGCCGGCGACACCGTCGCACCCGGTCACCCGGAGCGCCCCGCCCGGCCCCCGGCGACCGCCCCGCCCACGCTCGCGCCGGGGCCCTCCGGCCTCACCCCCGTGTTCACGAACGGGTCCCGGACGCGCGGCCGTACCGTCGCCCTCACCTTCGACGCCGACATGACCGCGAACCAGGGCCCCCGCGCGGCGGCCGGCGAACGCTTCGACAACCCGGAGCTCGTCGCCACGCTGCGACGCCTCAAAGTGCCCGCGACGTTCTTCATGACGGGGCGGTGGGCCGAGCAGTACCCGGCCCAGGCCAAGGACATCGGCCGCGACCCCCTCTTCGAGGTCGCCAACCACTCGTACAGCCACCACGCCTTCACCGGCAGCTGCTACGGCCTGCCCGCGGTCCCCGCGGCCCGGATGCGCGCCGACATGGAGCGCGCCTTCACCGCCTTCCGCGCGGCGGGCGTCGAGCGCCCTGTGCCGTACTTCCGCTTCCCGGGCGGCTGTTACGACCGGCGGGCCCTGCGCGCGCTCGCGCCCGGCGGCGTCACCGCGGTGCAGTGGGACGTGGTCAGCGGCGACGCCTTCGCGACGGACCCGGCGGCGGTGGCCCGGCAGGTGCTCGACGGGGTGCGGCCCGGCTCGGTGGTCGTCATGCACTGCACGCGCAGCGCGGCGCCCGCGACGGAGCGTGCCCTGCGCACGATCGTCCCCGAACTGCGGGAACGCGGGTTCCGGTTCGTCCGGGTCTCGGAGCAGATCGGGACGGCGGGAGCCGCGAGGGCGCGGAGCTAGGCTGGCCCGTATGGCGGATGAGGACTACTGCGGGACGGACGGCACGGAGGGCCCGGCTCCGGTGGGCGGCTCGGCGGCGCCGGACGAGCCGCGCGCCGAGTGCGTGCTGTGCCGCGAGCCCACCGAGCACCCGGCGTCCCGCAAGGGCAGCACGCTCTGCCCGGCGTGCGAGTGGCAGGAGGCACAACGGTCGGCCTGCTCCGGCTGAAGGCCCGCCGGGCGGCAGCGGTACCGTGCCCTCCCTCGAACCCGGCAGCGCCTGCGCCACGGCGGCCCCTCCAGCGACGCCGTGGCCCGCGCGCGAAGCCATGGACGCGGCCTCCGTGCGTGCGGCAGCCCACCGCGGTGAACGGCGCGGCGGCCGGGAAGCGTATGGGCACGAAGCACGAACACCGGGCGGGCCGCCCGGCGGCCTTGCCCCCTGCCCCCTGCCCCCTGCCCCCTGCGGGCCGTCCTCCCCCTCGCTGGCAGACTGGTGGCCGTGACCAGTGACGAGACGACCACGCCCGACGTGCGGGACAGCCCGTTCCGCCACGAGAGCACCTCGCGCGACGAGGCCCCGCAGTATGTGCTGCCCCTCGTCGCCCGCATCGAGCGCGCCGCTCCCCCGGCCCGCACGGACGCCCTGGAGACCGCGGCCCGCGCCGTCCTGGTGATGCTGAGCGACGAGCGGTCCCTCGGCGACGGGGAGTGGGCGCAGGCGATGCGCGACTGGCAGGACGCCCGCATCCGCAAGGTGGTGCGCAGGGCGCGCGGCGCCGAGTGGCGCAGGGCGGAGGCGCTGCCCGGCATCACGGTCACCGGCAAGTCGGCGGAGGTCCGGGTCTTCCCGCCGGTCCCCCTGGACGGCTGGCCCAAGGACCTGGCGCGCCTCCAGGTGTCGGGCACGGACCTGGACGACCCGGAGCCCCCGGCCGGCGCCGACCCGGCGCACCCGGTCCTGTGGATGAGCCCCGAGGTCGACATGTCGGCGGGCAAGGCGATGGCCCAGGCCGGCCACGGCGCGCAGCTGGCCTGGTGGGAGCTGCCGGCCGAGGAGCGCACGGCCTGGCGCGATGCGGGCTTCCCCCTCTCCGTCCGCACCCCGGAGGCCGGGCACTGGCGCACTCTGACCACGAGCGGCCTCCCTGTGGTGCGCGACGCGGGTTTCACCGAGATCGCCCCGGGCTCCTGCACCGTGGTGGCCGACCACCCGGCCCTGCGCCGCTGAAAGCCTGTCTTTGAACCCCGCGCCGGAAGGCGACTCCGCCCCGTCCGACATCTCGCGCGGTTGAACGCCCCGCCCGTATCTTCCGTACTCCCCGGTATCACCGGCGACACGGGAGCACCTCGGGAGGCACCTTGCGGCGCGTCAACGGCACGGCTCTGATCATCGCGGCACTCGTCGCCACACTGGGCGCGATCGCGTTCCCCGTGTGGTCGTACGCCGACCGCTCCAGTACCGGGCCCGCCAATCTGGCCGCCGGGTCCGTGGCGACCCAGTGGGGGCCGCTCTCCGCGGCCGACCGGGATCTGCTCGTGAAGGTGCGGCTCGCCGGGCTGTGGGAGATACCCGCGGGGCAGCAGGCCGTCGAGCGCGCGCCGACCGAGGCGATCAAGGAGGCGGGCGACCACCTCATCGTCGGGCACACCGACCTCGACCAGCGGGCCAGGACCGTCGCCGCCCAGCTCGGCGTGGAGCTGCCCAACCAGCCGACCGAGCAGCAGCAGGGGTGGCTGGAGGAGCTGTCGGCGGCGAGCGGTGAGACGTATCAGCGGAAGTTCGCGAACCTGCTGCGCGTCGCGCACGGGAAGGTCTTCAGCGTCGTCGCGCAGGTGCGCGACAGCACCCGCAACTCCCTGATCCGGCAGCTCGCCACGGACGCCAACCAGACCGTCCTCGACCACATCACGATGCTGGAGGCCACCGGGCTCGTCGACTTCGACGGGATCGCGAACGGCGCCGCGTCGACCGCGACCGCCAGCCCCACCGGGCCTCCCCCGCCCTCCGGGGCCGCTCCCCCCGAGCCCGCGCCCGCCGGACCGAGCGGCGACGTCTCCACCACGTCCCGTCCCTCGCCCGCGCCGCCCGGCCGGGTCAACACCGCTCGGCCGGAACCTCAAATGTAGCTCTGAACGTCTTCACCCGAGGGTTCGCCCGCTCCCGGCAGGGCCATGACCTGGGGACGCAGGGGGACGAAGGGGGAACGACATGGAGCGACTTGAGGAGCCGGGGCGGCTGGGGACCGGGATCGGCTGGCGGCCCGAGATCGCGGACGCCGTGGAGGCGATGCCCGGCATCGACTGGGTGGAGGCCGTCGCGGAGAACGTCTGCCCGGGGCATCTGCCGGACTCCCTGGTGCGGCTGCGCGAGCGCGGTGTGACCGTCGTGCCGCACGGTGTCTCGCTCGGGCTCGGCGGCGCGGACCGCCCCGACGAGGGGCGCCTGACCGCGCTCGCCGAGCGGGCCGTCGCGCTCGGCTCGCCGCTGGTCACCGAGCACATCGCGTTCGTGCGCGCGGGCGGCGCACTCACCGCCACGCAGCCGCTGGAGGCCGGTCATCTGCTGCCGGTGCCGCGCACCCGCGACGCGCTCGACGTGCTCTGTGAGAACGTCCGCGTCGCGCAGGACGCGCTGCCCGTGCCGCTCGCCGTGGAGAACATCGCGGCGCTCGTCTCCTGGCCCGGCGAGGAGATGACGGAGGGGCAGTTCCTGTACGAGCTGGTCGAGCGCACGGGCGTACGGCTCCTCATCGACGTCGCCAATCTCCACACGAACCACGTCAACCGCGGCGAGGACCCGGCCAAGGCCCTCGACGAACTGCCCGTCGAGGCCATCGCGTACGTCCATGTGGCGGGCGGCTTCGAGCGGGACGGCGTCTGGCACGACAGCCACGCGCACCCGGTGCCGGAGCCGGTGCTCGCGATCCTCGCCGACCTCGCGTCCCGCGTCGCCCCGCCCGGCGTCCTCCTGGAGCGGGACGAGAACTTCCCCGAACCGGCGGAGCTGGAAAGGGAGTTGGACGCCATCCGGGCCACCGTGAAGGCGTCCGGCGAGCTGCCCGCCGAGGACACGGCCGGCCGCCGCGCGGTCCCGCCCGCCGCCGCGGCCGCCCGGCAGCGCACCGCCGTCGCCCAGGCCGCCCTGCTCTCCGCGCTCGTCGCGGGCACCCCGGCGCCCGAGGGCTTCGACCGCGCGCGCCTGAAGGTGCAGAGCCACGCGCTGGCCGCCAAGCGGGCCGACGTCGTCGCGAAGGTCGCGCCGGAACTGCCGGAGATCCTCGGCACGGCGTACCGCGCCGAGTTCCTCGCGTACGCCAGGGCCCGGCCCATGACCGGCGGCTACCGTCACGACGCCCTGGACTTCGCCGAGCACCTGCTGCTCGTCCGGCGCCCCGAGGGCGCGGAGGCCCGGCGGCGGCTGAGCGACTGGTGGCTGGAGCGGTCGGGTCCGGCACCGCTGTCGCGGCGGCCCGCCGCCAGACTGCTGCACGCCACCCGCCGCGTCCTGCTGGGGCGGTGACGGCATGAGCATCATCGTCACGGTGTACACGGTCGTCGTCTCGCTCGCCGCCGCCGAGCTGATCCGGGGCGTGGTGGCGGCCCGCCGCGCCAGGTCCCCGCACGCGGCGAGGCAGCCGCTCGACGCCGAGCACGGCGCTTTCGTCCGGGGCACCCTGGAGGCCGCCTTCCTCTCCGGCGGGCCCGCGCGCGCCGCGGACTCGCTGATCGCGGGCCTGCACGAGGACGGCCGCCTCGTCGTCGCGGGGCCCGGCGTCGTCGGCATCACCCGCCCGGTGGCCAGGAACACCGGTGAACAGGCCGTCATCGACGCCCACACCGCGGCGCCCAGTGGGGCGCTGCACTGGCTGCGGGTGGCGGCGATGCGGAGCGCGCCGGTGCAGGAGACGGGCGAGGCGCTCGCCCGGCGCGGTCTCCTCGTGCGGCCCGGGCGGCAGCGGAAGTGGCGGCGCTGGGCCGGGGCGCAGATCTTCCTGACCTTCCTCGGGTTCATCGTGTGCGCCATCCTGACCGTGGCGAGCTTCGCGGACAGCTATCCGGAGCCGGGAAGCGCCGACTCGCCGTTCGGCGACGTCGTGGCGCTGCTGCCCGCCACCGCCTTCGGCATGGTCAGCGGATTCGTCTGCCTCGCGGTCACTTCGCGGCAGCTCACCGTCGCCGGGCGGTACGCGCTGCGCGAGTACGTCGCCTCGTCGGGCCACCTCACGGGCGCGGCGCACCTGGTGGCGACGCGCGGCCTCGCGGCGGCCCACCCGGATCTGCGGGACCAGCTGATGGCCGCCGCCCGCGTCCGAGTCCCTGCGCTGTCTCCCGCCGGCCCGCACCCGGCCCCGTACACGCACTCGAACACGTGGAACGCGGGGAGCGGCACGCCCGTGTGGTGCGGGTCGGGCAGCAGCGGCGGGGGTGGCGGCTTCTGCTGCTCGGGCGGCGGGGGCGGGGGCGGCGGCGGGTCGTCCTGTTCCGGTGGCGGGTCCTCCTGTTCCAGCGGCGGAGGCTCGTCCTGTTCGAGCGGGGGCGGCTCGTCCTGCGGTGGCGGGGGCGGCGGCTCCTCCTGCGGCGGGGGCGGTGGGTCGTGTTGAGCAGCCCGCACTCCTTCGTCTGAGGGCGCACGCCGCGACGGTCGGCTCATGGTCCCGGTACGGCAGGTGACGTACTCCCGGCCGTATCGGGCCGTGCCCCGTCCGGGGCGCACTAACGTGCGGTGCCGCAACAGGAGGCACCATGCGACTGCGAACCGTCAACGGCACCGGCCTCATCGTCGCGGGGCTCGTCGCGACCCTGGCCGCGCTGATCTTCCCCCTCTGGTCGTACGAGGACCGCTCGGGCACCGCACTCGACAGACTCCGCGCGGACACCGTGTCCACCGACTTCGGGCCGCTGTCCGCGCTGGACCGGGACTTCATCAGCAAGGTGCGCCTCGCGGGCCTGTGGGAGCTGCCCGCAGGACAGCAGGCCGAGGAGCGCGGCACCACCGAGGCCGTGCGGACCGCGGGCGAGCATCTCGTCGAGGGCCACACGTTCCTGGACGCGCGCGTACGCGAGGTCGCGACCCGGCTCGGCCTCGCACTGCCCAGCCGGCCGAACCGCCAACAGCGCGACTGGCTGGCGGAGTTGAGCGGCGCGCGCGGCGGGACGTACGACGAGAAGTTCGCGAACGTCCTGCGCCGGGCCCACGGCAAGGTCTTCTCCGTGGTGGCCGAGGTGCGCGCGAACACCCGCAACTCCCTGGTGCGCGCCCTGGCCGACGACGCGAACACGACCGTCCTCGACCACATCAAGGTCCTGGAGGCCACCGGCCTCGTCGACTTCGACGGGCTCGCCCGGGACGCGGCGACGACCGGCCCGGCCGAGCCGGTCGCGCCGTCGCCCACGTTCCCGCTGCCGCCCGCGGCCTCCCGGCCGAACCCCGCGACGGAGAGCGAGAGATGACATCCGGCGCCAGAGAAACGGAACGTTATCCACCCGTCACCGAGTGTCCACATAGTGAATAAGGCGTGGCGCCATGCGACGCCTTCGCATAGAAAACCGCCATGTTCTGGGTACCCCTGCTCCTCCTCGCCTGGGCCGCGGCCGGTCTCTCCTGCGGTCGGCTCTGCGTCGCCGCGAGCCGCGCCGCCGCGCAGGAGAAGGCCGTGACGCCCGGGCACGAACTCACCGTCTACGAGGCGGCGTTCCTGTCCGGCGGCCCCGCGCGCGTCGCCGACGTGACGCTGGTCGCGATGGCCAGGGCGCGGCGGCTGCTGATCGCGCACACCGGCTGGACGACCGTCGTCGACCCGGTCGGCCGCGACGACATGGAGCGTTCGGTGCTCGGCGCGATCGGCCCGGCCGGGCAGTCGCGGATAGCGCCGGTACGCCGGGGCGCGGCCGCCGCCGACCCCGTGCGGGCGCTCGCGGACCGGCTCGTCGCGGCGGGCCTCGCCGTCCCGGACGGCATCGCCTCGGGGGTCGCGGCCGCGGTGCGCCAGGTGCGGGCCGCGACTGCCGTGGTCCTCGGCCTCGGCGCCGTCGCGGCGCTGATGCCGGCGCAGGAGCGCGGGGCCGCCGGGCAGGGGGTGCCGGTCGCGGTCTGGTTCGGGCTGCCGCTGCTGCTGTGCACGGCCTGCCTGCTCATCGCCCGCATGGAGATCCACCCGTACACGCGCTGGGCGCCCCCCCGCGGGCCAGCGGCTCCTCGGCGCGCTGCCGGCGCGCGGCGAGGAGCTCGTCGCCGTCGCCGTGCGCGGGGTGCGCGCGGCGGGCGATCCGGGGCTGCGGGCCGCCTTCTCCGAGCGGCCGCACCGCGGGGCGACGCAACGGGGTCATTGAGCCGACACCGGCAGGCCGGTGCTTTACTTCGCAAATTACCGGACGAATCATCACTTTTGTTCGAGCAGTACCCGGAACGCACGGCCGGACAAAAGAGGTAAAGAGCGCGATGAGAGCAGCAGCCGCCCGCTACGGAACCGCCGGATCCCTGGTCCTGACCGCCCTCGTCGCCACCCCCGCGGGCAGCGCGAGCGGCAGCCCGCCCTCCCCCGAGATGTCCGGCACCACCGTCGCCGCGCAGCGCGCCGAGGCCGCAGGCATCCGCTGGGGCGCCTGCGCCGAGGCCGAGGGCCTTCCCCCGTCCGTCCGGTGCGGCACGGTCTCCGTACCGCTCGACTACGCCCGCCCCGAGGGCAAGCAGATCAAGCTGACCGTCAGCCGCGCCAAGGCCACAGGGAAAGCGGCGAAGAGGGCGGTCGGCCGGCAGGGCGCGCTGGTCTACAACCCGGGCGGGCCCGGCGCGTCCGGCACGTACTTCCCGCTCGTGGGCGCCCTACCCGAGTGGAAGCGCATCGCGGCGGCGTACGACCTGGTCGGCTACGCCCCGCGCGGGGTCGACCGCTCGGCGCGGCTGTCCTGCCAGGACCCGAAGCGGTTCGGCAAGGCGCCCTCGCAGGCGCCGACCCACCCCGACGCCTCGTACAAGCGGGAGCGCGTCGCGCGGGCCAAGGCGTACGCGCGGGGGTGCGCGGACCGCAACCCGGGGCTGCGCCACTACACGTCGCTGAACAACGCGCGGGACCTGGAGGTGCTGCGCGCGGCGCTCGGTGAGCGGAGGCTGACGTTCATGGGTGCCTCGTACGGCACCTACTTCGGTGCCGTCTACGCGACGCTGTTCCCTTCGCACGTGCGCCGCATGGTCTTCGACTCGGCGGTCAACCCCGATCCGACGCAGGTCTGGTACGGCAACAACCTCGAACAGTCGCTGGCGTTCGAGCGGCGGTGGGCCGACTTCCGCACCTGGGTGGCCAAGCACGACAAGACGTACCACCTCGGCAAGACACCGGAAGCCGTCCAGCGCAGCTACGAGAAGGTGCGCGCCGAGCTGGCCCACGAGCCCGCGGGCGGCAAGGTCGGCCCCGGCCAGCTGCAGGGCGCGTTCCTGCAGGCCGGTTACTACGACGACTACTGGCCGATGCGCGCGTCGGCGCTCTCCGCGTATCTGAAGGGCGACCCGAAGCCGCTGATCGAGCAGGCCGCTCCGGAACCGAGGGCGGCCGCAGAGAACGAGAACGGCAACGCCGTCTACACCGCCGTCGAGTGCAACGACGCCCCTTGGCCCACCGACTTCGAGACCTGGGACCGCGACAACTCACGGCTCGCGCGCGTGGCCCCCTTCGAGACCTGGGACAACGCCTGGATGAACCTGCCGTGCGCCTACTGGCCGGCGCCGCGGCAGCGGCCCGTCGACGTGCGCACGGCCCCGGGCGAGCTGCCGCCGACGCTGATCCTGGCGGCCGAGCGGGACGCGGCGACCCCGTACGAGGGCGCTCTGGAGCTGAACCGGCGGCTCTCCGGCTCGGCCCTGGTGACCGAGGAGAACGCGGGCACACACGGCATCGCGGGCGGTCCCAACAAATGCGTCAACGCCCACTTCGAGGCGTACCTCCTGGAGGGCAGGCTCCCTGTGCGGCACGCGTCGTGCGCGCCGCACAAGGAGCCCGCGCCGTCGTCCGGAGCACGGGCGGCGGAGCTGCCGCGCGAGCGTTAGGCGAGGCCGGCCACGAGCTCCGCCACGGACTTGCGGCGGCCGGTGAAGAACGGCACCTCTTCGCGGACGTGCATGCGGGCCTCGGAGGCGCGCAGGTGACGCATGAGGTCGACGATGCGGTACAGCTCGTCGGCCTCGAAGGCGAGCAGCCATTCGTAGTCCCCGAGGGAGAACGAGGCGACCGTGTTGGCGCGCACGTCGGGGTAGCCGCGGGCCATCTTGCCATGGTCGGCGAGCATGCGGCGGCGGTCCTCGTCGGGCAGCAGGTACCAGTCGTAGGAGCGCACGAAGGGGTAGACCGAGACGTAGTTGCGGGGCGTCTCGTCGGCGAGGAACGCCGGGATGTGCGACTTGTTGAACTCGGCGGGGCGGTGCAGCGCCATGTTCGACCAGACCGGCTCCAGGGAGCGGCCCAGCTTGGTGCGGCGGAAGAGGTTGTAGGCCTCCTGCAGCTCGTCGGCGGTCTCGGCGTGCCACCAGATCATGACGTCGGCGTCGGCGCGCAGCCCCGAGACGTCGTAGGTGCCGCGGACGGTGATGTCCTTGGCGGCGAGCTGGTCGAAGAGGTCCTGGACCTCTTCGGCGTAGCCCGCGCGGTTCTCGGGGAGCACGTCGCGCAGCTTGAAGACGGACCACAGCGTGTAGCGGATGACCTCGTTGAGGTCCTTCGCCTTCTTGCCGGCGTTCGGGGTCTTGCCGATGACTTCGGCGGGAGCGTCACTCATGCGGCTATTCTCCTCCGCCGCCGTGCAGGCTCTGCACCGGGTTGCGGGTGAGCTCCTGCACACCCGCCGCGTCGCCTGCCAGCTGGTCGACGGCGGCGTTGGCGCTCGCGACGCAGGCCGGGATGCCCACGCCGTCGTACGCCGCCCCGCAGACCGCGAGGCCGGGCAGCTCCGCGACGTGGGAGCGGATGCGGGCCACGCGCGCGTGGTGGCCCACCGGGTACTGCGGGAGGCCGTCGTCCCAACGGGTGACGCGGGTGGCGACGGGGGCGGCGGTCAGGCCGGTGGCCTCGCGCAGGTCGTGCCGGGACAGCTCGACGAGCTCGGCGTCGTCCCGCTGCAGGATCTCCGTCTCGCCGCACCGCCCGACGGAGGTGCGGAGCACCAGCAGGTCGGGGTCCTGGCGGTCGATCCAGCCCCACTTGCGGCTGGCGAAGGTCGACGCCTTGATGGTGTGCCCGTCGACGGGCGGCACGAGGAAACCGCTGCCTTCGGGGAGGTCGGTCTCGCTCCGGCGGTAGACGAGGGTCATGAGGGCCATGGAGGCGTACTCGACGGTGCGCAGCTCGGCGGCGGCCGCGGGCGACTCGGCGTCCAGGAGCTTCGCGGCGGCGGGCGCGGGGAGCGCGAGGACGACGGCGTCGGCTTCGAGGACCCCGCCCCCGGTGACCACGTGCCATCCTTCGGCCGTCCGCCGCAGCTCCGTGACCGGCGTGTCCGTCAGGATTTCGGCGCCACGCGCGCGTACCGCGTCGGCGACGGCGAGCGGCAGCCCGCCGACGCCGCCGTCGATGCCCATGAAGACGGGCCCGGCCTGCGGGCCCTTCGCGGCGGCGCGCGCCTGGATGGCGCGGACGCCCTCGGTGAGGGAGGCGTGGGTGCGGGCCGCCTCGAAGAGCTGCGGGACGGCCGAGCGCATCGAGATGCGGTACGCGTCTCCCGCGTACACCCCGCCGAGCAGCGGTTCCACGAGGCGGTCGACGACCTCACGGCCCAGGCGCGCGGCGACGTACTGGCCGACGGCGACGTCGTCGCCGACTTCGGTGGGCGGCAGCTCGCGGTCCCGCCCGATGCGGCGCAGGCCCTCTTCGGAGAGGACGCCCGCCAGGGCGGACGCGTCACCGGGCACGCCCATGACGTGGCCCTTGGGCATGGGGCGCAGGGCGCCGCGGGTCCAGATGGCGGCGGTCGCGGTGGCGGGCGGCTGGAGCCGGTCGGCGAGACCGACCTCGCGGGCGAGGGCGACGGCCTCGGGGCGGCGGGCGAGCATCGACTCGGCGCCGAGGTCGACGCGGACCCCGGCGATCTCGGCGGCGTGCAGCTTGCCGCCGAGCCGGCCGGACGCCTCCAGGACGGTCACCCGCCGGTCCGGGCCGGTGGCGAGCAATCGGTGCGCGGCGGCCAGCCCTGCGATACCGCCCCCGATGACGACGACATGGCCGTTCCCCGTACGTGTGTCCGTTTCGCGCATGCCTCCACTCTCTCAGACAGGCGAGTCCCGACCGTGACCGCATCGGAACCGGTCGGCAACCATCGTTCCTGCCCTCTCCGGCGTCGAAGGAGCATCAGTTCACCGTCCCCGGGGGGTACGCCGATGCACGCGTCAGGGAAGTCCGCTCACCGCACCGTCCAGGCCCTCGCGGGCCTTCTGCTCGCGATCGCGCTGGCGCTCACGGGGTGCACCGCGGGCAGTGGCGGCGACAGTGACAGCGGCGGCGACGGCAAGGCCGCGGGTCTCGCTCCCGAAGGGCAGGAGAAGGGTGTCGGCGGCGGGCAGGCCGACCAGTCCGGGAACTCCGCATCCGGCGCCCGCGACGGCGGCAGGCGCAAGCCGCCGAAGCCGACCGGCACCCACGTCATCCGCACCGCGAAGCTCACCGTCCGCGTCAAGGACGTGCCCGAGGCGCTCGACGAGGCCCGGCGGGTCGCCGAGGAGGCCGGCGGCATCGTGGGGGACGAGAACACCTCCCGCGACGGCGAGGGGCGCGAGCGCTCCCGTGTCGTCCTGCGCGTGCCGCAGGACGAGTACGCGGACACCCTCGCTGCCCTCGAAGGCACCGGCAAGCTCGTCGGCCGGGACGCGAAGGCGCGGGACGTCACCGACCAGGTCGTCGACGTGGAGAGCCGCATCAAGTCGCAGCGCGCCAGCGTGGCACGGGTGCGGGAGCTGATGGACAAGGCCACGAAACTGAGCGATGTCGTCACCCTGGAGGGGGAGTTGAGCACGCGTCAGTCCGACCTGGAGGCGCTGCTCGCCCAGCAGGCCTCGCTGAAGGACCGGACGAGCATGGCCACGATCACGCTCTCGCTCACCGAGAGCCACGCGAAGCCCGAGGCCAAGGACGACGACCCGTCGTTCGTGGACGCGCTCGCGGGCGGCTGGGACGCGTTCGTGACGGCGCTGCGCTGGGTCGGGATCGTCCTCGCCGCGGTGCTGCCGTTCGCGGCGGTGGCCGCGCTGCTGCTCGCCCTGTGGCTGTGGGTCGTGCGTCCGCTGCGCTCCCGCCGCCCGGCCACGGCTCCCGCGGGTCCGGGTGTCCCGGCGCGTGAGGGGGACGACGACTGAAAGACTGCCGCGCGTCGTAGCGTGTCCGTATGAGCAGCACACGTGAGCGACTTGTGGTCATCGGGGGCGACGCGGCCGGCATGTCGGCGGCGTCGCAGGCGCGCAGACTCAAGGGCCCCGACGAGCTGGAGATCGTCGCGTTCGAGCGCGGCCACTTCACGTCGTACTCCGCCTGCGGCATCCCCTACTGGGTGGGCGGCGCCGTCGGAGAGCGGGACGAGCTGATCGCGCGGACGCCCGAGCAGCACAGGGAGCGCGCCATCGACCTGCGGATGCGCACGGAGGTGGTGCGGCTCGACGTGCCGGGCCGCCGCGTCCTGGCCCGCGACCTGGCGGCGGGCGAGGAGTACTGGACGTCGTACGACAAGCTCGTCATCGCCACCGGCGCCCGGCCCGTCCGCCCGCCGCTGCCCGGCATCGACGCCCCCGGGGTGCACGGCGTGCAGACCCTCGACGACGGGCAGGCCCTGCTCGACACGCTGACGGGGACGCCGGGCCGCCGCGCTGTCGTCATCGGCGCGGGCTACATCGGCGTGGAGATGGCGGAGGCGCTGGTCGGCCGCGGCTACGAGGTGACGGTCGTCAACCGGGGCGAGGAGCCCATGTCGACGCTCGACCCGGACATGGGCCGCCTCGTGCACGACGCGATGACTGGCATGGGCATCGGGATGGTGAACGACGCCGAGGTCACCAAGGTCCTGACGGGCGACGACGGGCGGGTCAGGGCGGTGGCGACGGAGGACGCCGAGTACCCGGCGGACGTGGTGGTGCTCGGCCTGGGCGTACGTCCCGAGACGACGCTGGCCCGCGAGGCGGGGCTGCCGCTGGGCGAGCACGGCGGACTGCTGACCGACCTGTCGATGCGGGTGCGCGGGCACGACGACATCTGGGCGGGCGGGGACTGCGTGGAGGTCCTGGACCTGGTGTCGGGGCGCGAGCGGCACATCGCGCTCGGCACGCACGCCAACAAGCACGGGCAGGTCATCGGCTCGAACGCGGGTGGCGGTTACGCGACGTTCCCCGGTGTCGTCGGCACGGCCGTCAGCAAGGTCTGCGACCTGGAGATCGCCCGTACCGGACTGCGCGAGAAGGACGCGCGGGCCGCCGGGTTCCGGTTCGTGACGGTGACCGTCGAGTCGACGAGCAGGGCCGGTTACTACCCGGGCGCGGCCCTCATGACGGTGAAGATGCTGGCCGAGCGGCGCACCGGGCGGCTCCTCGGTGTGCAGATCGTCGGCCGGGAGGGCGCGGGCAAGCGCGTCGACGTGGCGGCCGTCGCGCTGACGGCGCAGATGACGGTGGAGCAGATGACGGCGCTCGACCTGGGGTACGCGCCGCCATTCTCCCCGGTGTGGGACCCGGTCCTCGTCGCGGCGCGCAAGGCGGTGGCGGCGGTGCGGGCGGACCGGAGCTGAGCGCCCCCGGCGCGCCCCGAACGCGCCCCCCTTTCGCGCCCCCCTGCCGAGCCGGAACACACTTGCCGCGCAGGTCAGAACGCGCTTGCTACGAAAGAAGGGCGGCAGGGCGCCGCGCTCCGCATGGCCGATTCAGGAGGTTCGGGCCGTTCGGACTTCGCGCTCCCCGGGAGCGCGCCCACGGCCACCACATGTAACCAGCACCCAACGGCGCCGCCGAGGACCGCAACCCCCCTGAGCGGCCACAGCTCTCCCAAGCAGCCACTTCCAAGGGGCGCCACCCGCCCCACTCCCTCCCCGCACGCACCTCTAACGGAACGCCGTCTCTTTTCCGCCACCTTTCACAGAACCGGCACAGACCCCACAGGTGGGCCGCACTATGTGACGCGTCAGAGCGGCACGGACACACACGGCGACGTGTGAACCTGCCGTTGGGGGGCGGGCCTCGGGGTGGGACACACCCCCGCGGCCCGACCGTGGAGGGGACCACACACCGCATGAACCACACCGCACGAGCGGCGGCTCTCGGCGCCGCCGCTCTGCTTCTCGCGCTCTCGCTGCCCGGCGCCTCACCAGCCGCGGCAGCCGGTGCGCCCCGCGTGGACCTACGCGTCCTCGTGGTGACCGACGGTGGCCCCGCCACCACCGCGATCACCGCCGAACTGGACGGCCAGGGCACGCCGTACACCACGGTCGACCTGCGCCGGAGCGAGCGCCCGGCGATCGACGACGCGTTCCTCGCGGACACGGTGAACGGCCGGGCGCGGGCCAGGTTCCAAGCCGTCGTCCTGCCCAACGACAACCCGTTCGGGGCGGGCTCGGCGGAGATGGCCGCCCTCGCCTCGTACGAGCAGACGTATGCCATCCCGCAGGTGGACGCGTACACCTACGCCCGGCCCGAAGCGGGCCTGCGGGCACCGAAGTTCAGCGGATCGCTCGACGGCGTGCGGGCGCAGGTGACCGCGGCGGGCAGGGGAGGCCCGTTCGGCTACCTCGCGGACCAGGTGCCCTTCGAGAACAACTCGCCCTCCACCAGCGAGAGTTACGGCTTCCTCGCCGATCCTGCGCCCGGGGCGGACTTCACCAGTTACGTGGACGCACCGGTCCCCGGCGGCTCCGGGCGCGGCTCGCTCGTCGGCGAGTACCGCCACGACGGCCGGCGCGAACTGGTGGTCACCTTCGTCTACAACGAGCACCAGCAGCAGTTCCGGCTGCTCGCCCGCGGCATCGTCGACTGGCTGACCCAGGGCGTCCACCTCGGCTCGTCCCGCAACTACTTCGCCGTCCACGTCGACGACGTCCTCGGCGCCGACGACCGCTGGGACGAGGACCTGAACTGCACGCCGGGCGACGTGGACTGCCCGCGGGACCAGGGCACGCCGGACCCGATCCGGATGACGGCGGACGACGCGGCCCACGCCACGCAGTGGTCCAAGGACCGAGGCTTCCCGCTCGACATGGCCTTCAACGGCGGCGGCAGCGAGCTCCACCGCGAGCAGAACGGCGGCTCGGACCCGCTCGCCGACCGGCTGATCGCCGACCGGGCCGGCCACCGCTGGATCAACCACACGTACAACCATCCATTCCTCGGCTGCGTCCAGGACGTCGCCACCGTGCCGTGGACGTGCGCGAAGAACACGGACGGCAGCACCCGGTACGTCTCGCGCGCCGACATCTCCCAGCAGATCTCCGACAACCGCGCCTGGGGCCAACGGGCCGGACTCCCCCTGGACAACGGCGAGTTGGTCACGGGCGAACACTCGGGCCTGAAGCTCCTGCCGCAACAGCCCGACGACAACCCGAACCTGGGCCCGGCACTGCGGGACAACGGCATCGACCGGCTCGGCTCGGACAACTCCCGGGACAGGAACCAGCGCCCGGTGGGCCCCGCCCTGACCGTGCCGCGCTTCCCGATGAACGTCTTCTACAACGCGGGCCGCACCGCCGAGCAGATCGACGAGTACAACTGGATCTACACCCGCAAGGCCGACGGCGGCAGCGGCACCTGCGAGAACTCCTCCGTCGCCACCTGCCTGGACGAGCCCCTCGACCTCACGACCGGCTACGAGGACCACATCGTGCCGGTGGAGTCGACGATCGCCCTCGGCCACACCCTGGCGAACGACCCACGACCGCACTTCATCCACCAGTCGAACCTCGCCGAGGACCGCATCGCGTACCCCGTCCTGGACCGCGTCCTCGACACGTACGACGCGCTGTACGCGGAGAACACACCCGTGGTCAACCTGCGGATGTCCGACATCGGCGACGAGCTGCGCTCCCGCGCCGCCTGGGACACGGCGGTCCGGGCGGGCCGCGTGACCGCGTACCGGATCGGCGACACCGTGACGGTCCAGGCACCCGCGGGCGTCACCACCCGCGCCACCATGCCGACCGGCACGGTGCAGCAACAGCTCATCGGCACGGCCAAGTTCGGCACGGCCTACGCGGGCAGAACCTCCGGCTGGACCGCACCGCCCCTGCTCCAGGACAGGGTCACGCTCACCCTGCCGACCACTCCGGCAGCGGCGGCCACGCGAGACGGAAGCCCCGCCCGCACCGCACCCGCACAGAAACAGCCGGTACCTCCCGGCACGACGCAGCACGTGAAACCGGGCACGGCGGGCCACACCCCGAACACAGTCCCGACGCACGGCTGACAGCAACTCGCACCGCATACGCCCCACCGGTGGTCGGAGGCCGACGAGACCGGAGGGGACGTGGGGGTATGTGCGAACGGAGCACCGAGCGCACATCGGCGTCTTTGTCCGTGTGCCGCGGCGCAGGGATGGCGAGTACGCACATACCCCCGCGGCCCCGCCCCACCACGCACCTCAAGCCACCCGGCCGCAAGCATCTCACCCGCGGAGCCCACCGATGCTCGACCCAGCCATACCCCCACCCCACCGCCACCCGCACTCCCGCCCCCGCGTGACCCTCCTGACCGAAGGCACCTACCCGCACAGCCACGGAGGCGTCAGCGTCTGGTGCGACCAGCTCGTCCGCGGCATGCCCGACGTGGACTTCGGCGTGCTCGCCGTCACCGGCACCGGCGCCGAGAGCCCCGCCTGGGAACTCCCGCCGCACGTCGCCGAGCCCGTCTGCCTGCCCATGTGGGGCCCACCCCCGCCAGGCGCCGTCCCGCACGGCCGCCGCAGACGCCAACTCCTCGCTTCCTACGAGCAGTTCCTCACCGCTCTGCTCGACCCGGCCGCAGAGGACGGCTTCGCGCCCGCTCTGCACGAACTCGCCCGGCACGCCCGCGACGGCGCCCTGAGCCCGGCCCTGCGCACGGACCGGGCGGTGCGGGTCCTCTCCTCCGTGTGGAACGCGCCGGGCCGCGCCACCGCCGGGGCGCGACCGACGATGCACGACGCCGTCACCGCGACGGCCCTGCTCGAACACGCGCTGCGCCCGCTCGCCGCCCGACCGCCCGAGCACGGCGTGTGCCACGCGGTCAGCGGCGGCATCGCGGCACTGCCGGGCCTCATCGCCCGCGAACTCCACGGCGTTCCGCTCCTGTTGACCGAGCACGGCGTCTACCTGCGCGAGCGCTACCTCGGCTACCGCACCGGCCCGTACAGCCGGCCGGTCAAGACCGTGCTGCTCGGCTTCTACCGGCTGCTCGCCGAGGAGACGTACCGCAGCGCCGCCCTGATCACCCCCGGCAACCGCTACAACCGCCTCTGGGAGGAGCGCGGCGGCGCCGACCCCGCCCTCATCCGCACCGTCTACAACGGCGTGGACCCCGCGGCGTTCCCGCCCGCGGGCCCCGAGCCGGAGACCCCGACCCTCAGCTGGGCGGGCCGGGTCGACCCGATCAAGGACCTGGAGACGCTGATACGTTGCTTCGCCCGGGTCAGACGGGAGTTGCCGGCCGCCAGGCTGCGCCTGTTCGGCGGCACACCGCGCGGCGGCGAGGCCTACCGCGAGCGCTGCGAGGCGCTGGCCGCCGAGCTCGGCCACGGCGACGCGGTGGTCTTCGAGGGCCGCGTCGAGCACATCAAGGACGCCTACGCGGCGGGCAGCGTCGTCATGCTGTCCAGCATCAGCGAGGGCTTCCCCTTCACGCTGATCGAGGCGATGTCCTGCGGCCGGGCCACGGTCTCCACCGACGTCGGCGGGGTGCGGGAGGCGGTGGGGCCGACCGGGCTCGTGGTGCCGCCGCGCGCGCCGGACGCCATGGCGCGGGCGGTGCTCGAACTGCTCCGCGACCCGGCGCGCCGCGCGGCGATGGGCGAGGCGGCGAGACTCCGCGTGATCGAGCAGTTCACGCTCCGCCAGACGGTGGACACCTTCCGCGCGATCTACGAGGAACTCACCACCGCACACCACCGACGCAGCCCCCACATACCCGAGTTGTCCGAGCGCGGCGACCTCCGAAGCGAGGTGGCGGGATGAGCGGCCCCCTCCCCCTGAGACCCCATAGCCCCCTGAGCCCTCCGAGGCCCCTGAGGCCCCGCACTCATGACCCCAGGCACACCGACGACACCCTCACCCTGCGCCTGGCCCGCCCGCCGCGCCCCGCCACGGGCGACGACGCCCGGTCACGGCCGCGTCCACGCGCCTCGCTGCGCCCGGCCAGGGCGGACGACCCCGTCGACCGGCTCGCCGCCGAGCTCGCGGAGGACGCCGGGGCGGCCGTACACCCCTATGAGGTCGCGGCGCTCCTGGAGTCGCAGGGCATGACCGGCGACCGCATCCAGGAGACGTACGGGCACCCCGATCTGTTCTCGCTGGCCGACGCCGTCTTCCGGCGCGTGCCGCGCAGCCACCCGGAGCCGCCGGCGCCGCCGGACGCGTGGCGGCCGGACCACCTGCGCTGCGCGCTGCGCGGCCTGCTCTTCGCGCTGCCCGGCGCGGCGTACCTGCTGATGGCGGGCGCCGGACACACGGGCGCCGGGCAGCCGGGCGCCTGGCAGTCGGGGGCCGGGCTGCGCGGCCTCGTCGCCGCCGCCCTGGTGTCCTGGGCCTGGTCCCAGGCGCTGAGCCACCGGGCGTACGTACGGTTCGCCGCGGGCCCGCACGAGGCCGGGCGCGCGCTGCTGCTTGGCGCGCCCGCGGGCGCCGCGGCCGCTTCGGGGGCGGGGCTGCTGGCCGCGGGCCCCGGCGCCGCCGCGCTGTTCGCCGTGGGGCAGTCCTGCTATCTGGCGGCGGCCGGGGTGCTGCTGGTGCTCGGCCGCGAGAAGGTGCTGGCCGCCACGCTGCTGCCGGTGGCGGCGGGCGCCGCCGCGCTGCCCTGGTGGGCGCCCCCGGGGCTCCTGCGCACCGGCCTGCCGCTGCTCTCCGTCCTGCTCGCGGTGGCCGCCGCGGGGCTCGCCCTGCGCTCGGCGCTGCGGGCCGCCCCGGTGCCGGGCCCCGTCCCGGGTCCGGCGAGTTCGGTCCCGTACGGCCTGTTCGGACTCGCGGCCGGACTGCTGACTCTGGTGTCGGGCCGTCAGGACCCGTACGGGGTGGTGGTGTTGACGCTGAGCATGGGCCCCGCCGAGTGGCTGCTCTACCGCTTCCGCGGGCTCGCCGTGACCGCCCTCCACGCCTCGGCCACCCCACGGGGTTTCCTGCTGCGCGTCTCCCGCGCGCTGACCGTGTGCGGTACGGCCTATCTCGTCGCGCTCGCCCTGGGCGCGGCCCTCGTCGGCGCCGAAGTCTCCCAACTCATCCTGCTCGGTGCGGTGTTGTGGCTGGCGTTGCTGCTTCAGGCGTTCGGTGTGGGGTGGCCGTCCGCCGCGCCCTGCCTGGCCGCCGCGGCCGCCGCCACGGCGCTCCCCCTGACCGGCGCCCTGTCCGCGCCCACCGCACAGCTCATCGGCTGCACGGCCGCCACCCTCGCCCTCGCGGCCGTCACCGTCCACCACCTGGGCAGGCCGACGGCGCACGCCTGAGCCTCCCCCCTACGCCGCGCGACACCGGACCACCGCACCACGCCGCCCCGCACCACGCCGTCCCCGCACCAGGAGGAACCATGACATCCGCACCACTCGTCGCCGTCACCGGAGCCGAGGGCTTCATCGGCTCGCACCTCACCGAGGCCCTCGTCGCCGCCGGGCACCGGGTCCGCGCGATGGCGCAGTACAACTCCTTCTCGTCCTACGGCTGGCTGGAGACCCTGAGCCCGGACGTGCTCGCCGAGGTCGACGTCGTCCTCGGCGACGTCCGCGACCCCGGCTCGGTGCGCGGACTCGTCGAAGGCACCGAGGCGGTCTACCACCTGGCCGCCCTGATAGCGATCCCGTACTCGTACCAGGCCCCGCACAGCTACGTGGACACGAACGTGACCGGCACGCTCAACGTCCTCGAAGCCGTTCGCCACCTGGAGACCCCCCGCCTGGTGCACACCTCCACCAGCGAGACGTACGGCACCGCGCAGACCGTGCCGATCACCGAGGACCACCCGATCAACACCCAGTCCCCGTACGCCGCTTCGAAGGCGGGCGGCGACCGGCTCGCCGACAGCTACCACGCGAGCTTCGAGACGCCCGTGGTCACCCTGCGACCCTTCAACACCTTCGGGCCGCGCCAGTCGATGCGCGCCGTCATCCCGACCGTCATCGGCCAAGTGGCGGCCGGATCACGGGAGATCACCCTCGGCGACCTGCGGCCGACCCGCGACTTCACGTACGTCGCGGACACCGCGCAGGCCTTCCTCGCCGTGGGCACCGCGCCCGCCGAGGCCGTCGTGGGCCGCACCTTCAACGCGGGCACCGGCGGCGAGATCTCGGTGGGCGACCTGGTGCGGCTCATCGGCAAGGTGATGGAGGCCGACCTCGACGTGTGCGAGGACGAGCGGCGCATCCGGCCCCCCGCCTCGGAGGTGATGCGCCTGGTCGCCGACGCGACCCGGTTGCGCGCGGCCACCGGCTGGGCGCCCGGCCACGACCTGGAGCAGGGCCTGGCCCGCACCGTCGAGTTCTTCCGCGACCCGGTCAACCTGGCCCGCTACAAGACCGACATCTACAACATCTGACGCCCCGACACCTCGCCACCCCCCTCTCCACACAAGGGAGTTCTGCCATGCACGCAGTCATCCTCGCCGGCGGCAAGGGCGTCCGGCTCCGCCCCTACACCACCGCGCTGCCCAAGCCGCTCGTCCCGATCGGCGACCAGCACGCCATCCTGGAGATCGTCCTGCGCCAGCTGGCGAGCGCCGGCTTCACCAGCTGCACCATCGCCATCGGCCACCTCGGCCACATCATCCGCGCCTACGTCGGCAACGGCTCCCGCTGGGGCCTGCGCGTCGGCTACTCCACGGAGGACAGCCCGCTCGGCACCATGGGCCCGCTCCTGACGATGATGGACCGGCTGCCCGAGCACTTCCTCGTGATGAACGGCGACGTCCTCACCGACCTCGACTACGCGGACGTCCTCACCACCCACAGCGGCTCCGGGGCGCCGCTGACCATAGCGACGTACGCGCGCGAGGTGCGCATCGACTTCGGCGTGCTCACCACCGACTCGGAGCGCGTGGTCGCCTTCACCGAGAAGCCGAGCATCGACTACCGCGTCTCGATGGGCGTCTACGGCGTGTCACGCGACACCCTCGCCTCCTACACGCCGGGCCTGCCGCTCGGCTTCGACGAGCTCGTCCTCGACCTCCTCAAGTCCGGAACACCGCCGCACGCCTACGACTTCGACGGCTACTGGCTCGACATCGGACGCCCGGACGACTACGACCGCGCGAACGCGGAGTTCACCACGCACCGCTCGCTGCTCCTCAAGGGAGCGTGACGGGGCCGTGCGCATTCTCGTCCTTGGCTCCACCGGGTACCTGGGCGGCGCCGTCACCGAGCGGCTGCGCGCCCTGCCGGGCCTCCGGCTGCTCCGCGGCGGCCGTGCCCCCGTGGACGACCTCCGGATCGACCTCGCCACCGTCACGCGGGGCGCGCTCGCCGAGCAGCTGACGCGGGCCGCGCCCGACGCCGTGGTCAACTGCGCGGGCGCGGTCGGCGGCAGCGCCCTGACCCTCGCCGAGGTCAACGCCCGCGGCCCCGCGGTGCTCTGCGAGGCTCTGTGCGCGGCGGTGCCGACCGCGCGCCTCGTCCACCTCGGCTCGGCGGCCGAGTACGGGCCGACCGGCATCGGCGAGCGGACTTCGGAGGACTCCCCCGCCCGCCCGGTCGCGCCGTACGGAGCCACGAAACTCGCCGGCACGCTGGCCGTCGTGGACTCCGGGCTCGACGCGATCGTGCTGCGGGTCACCAACCCGGTGGGCCCCGGGGCGTCCCCGGCCGGGCTGCCGGGCCGTCTCACCGCCGAGCTGGGCCGGGCGGTCGCCCGGACCCCGCACGGCACGGTGCGGGTCGGCGACCTGTCCGCGCACCGGGACTTCGTCGACACGCGCGATGTGGCGCAGGCCGTGGCGCAGGCGCTCACCCTGCCGGGGCGGCTGCCGCGCCTGATCAACATCGGCAGCGGCCGGGCGGTCCCGGCCCGCAACCTGGCGCACGGCCTCGTCGTCGAGGCGGGCTTCACCGGGCGCGTCGAGGAGTCCCTCGGCAACGTGGGGCGTTCGACGGCGGTGCCCTGGCAGTGCGCCGACGTCGGCGCCGCGGAGTGGGAGCTGGGCTGGCGGCCGCGGTTCACCCTGCGGGAATCGCTCGCCGCGCTCTGGGCGTCGGACGGCGCCCCGCACCCGGCGCGGGCCGTCGGGGAGCCCGGGTGACCCTGCTGGTGCCGCTGTACGTCCACCCGGCCGTGGACCCCGCGGCCTGGCGGGCGCTCGTGGCGGCCGCGCCCCGGCTGTACGGCGTCGTCCTGAACGCCGCCGACGGCCCGGGCGCGGCCCGCGACCCCGCGTTCGCCGACGCCGCGCGGGCGCTGCGGGATGCGGGGGTGCGGGTCCTCGGGTACGTCGACACGGCGTACGGGGAGCGGTCGCCGGACGCCGTCGCGGAGGATCTGGCACACCATCGCGCCTGGTACGACGTGGACGGCTGCTTCTTCGACCGGGTGGCCCCGGGCCGGCGCGAGCTGCGGCAGTGCCGGCGCCTGGTCCGCACGGCGCGCGGCAGGGGCGCGCGGACGGTGGTGCTCAACCCGGGCGTGCACCCGGCGCCGGGGTACGCCCGCGTCGCCGACCTGCTCGTCACCTTCGAGGGGCACTGGTCGACGTATCTGCGGTCGTTCGAGGCCCCGCCCTGGACGGCCCGGTACTCCCCCGAGCGCTTCTGCCACCTCGTCTACGGCGTGCCGCCCGCGCTGGCGCGCCTCGCCGGGCGCACCGCCGTGCGGCGCGGCGCGGGGGTGCACTGCGCGGTACCGGGCTCGGGGCCCAATCCCTGGATGCTGCCGCCGCTGCCCCCGCTGTCGCTGCCGTAGAACAGTCCCTGCCCGGGCAGGCAGGGACCGTTTTCGGACTTTCTCGGACGGCAGACTTTCTCAGACAGCGGTGCGCGTGTGCACGTACTCCACGAGGCGGGTCAGCGCCTCGGGGTCCGTGGTCGGCAGGACGCCGTGGCCGAGGTTGAAGATGTGGCCCTCCAGGTCCTTCGCGGCGGCGAGCACCTCGTCGGTCTTCGTCTCGACGGCCTCGCGGGTGGAGAAGAGGACGGCCGGGTCGAGGTTGCCCTGGATCGCCTTGCCGGGGCCGACGCGGCGCGCGGCCTCGTCCAGCGGCACCCGCCAGTCGGCGCCGACGACGTCCGCGCCCGCCTCGCCCATCGCCCCGAGCAGCTCGCCCGTGCCGACGCCGAAGTGGATGCGGGGCACGCCGTACGACGCGACGGCGTCGAAGACCTTCGCGGAGGCGGGCATCACCGAGCGGCGGTAGTCGGCGGGCGACAGCGCGCCCACCCACGAGTCGAAGAGCTGCACGGCGCTGGCGCCCGCCTCGATCTGCACCTTCAGGAAGGCGCTCGTGATCTCCGCGAGCCGGTCGAGGAGGTCCGCCCAGAGCTGCGGGTCGCCGTACATGAGCGCCTTGGTGTGCTCGTGGTTGCGGCTCGGGCCGCCCTCCACGAGGTAACTCGCGAGAGTGAAAGGCGCGCCCGCGAATCCGATGAGCGGCGTCGGGCCGAGCTCGGCGGTGAGCATGCCGATCGCCTCGGTGACGTAGTGGACGTCGTCGGGCGTCAGGTCCCGCAGCTGCGCGAGGTCGGCGCGCGAGCGGATGGGGTTCTCGACGACGGGTCCGACGCCCGGCTTGATGTCGAGGTCGACGCCGATCGCCTTGAGCGGAACGACGATGTCGCTGAAGTAGATCGCCGCGTCGACGCGGTGGCGGCGGACCGGCTGCAGCGTGATCTCGGTGACGAGGTCGGGGCGCATGCAGGACTCCAGCATGGCCGTGCCCTCGCGCACCTTGCGGTACTCGGGAAGTGAGCGCCCCGCCTGCCGCATGAACCAGACCGGCGTGTGCGGCACGGCCTCGCGCCTGCACGCCTTCATGAAGGGGGAGTCGTACGTCGCTGTGTTCTGCCGGCCCTCGGGGCGACGGCTGTCATTGGCACTCACGCGGAAAGTCTCGCACGTTGACCGGGGACCCCCTCACGGGTGTCTCTCCCTGCGCGAAGGCGCCGTTCCCCTTAACCTTCCCCGCATGGCTGCGGCTCAGGGACAACGGTCGGACGGCGCTGGCGAGATGGAGAGTTCGGAGGGGAAGGTGGCGGATTCGGCTCCGTTGCCCTTCCGCGCGGCGGTCGACGCGCTGCGGGGGGCCCGGCTGCGGCCGGAGATCGAGATCGATCCGACGCGGCCGCCGCAGCGGCTCGCGCCGTACGCGTACGCGTTGGAGGCGGCGGTCGTGGACGGCGAGGAGGACCTCGCGGACGGGCGGCTCGTCCTCCTCCACGATCCGTCCGGGCACGACGCGTGGCAGGGCACCTTCCGGCTCGTCACGCTCGTCCGGGCGGAGCTCGAACCGGAGATGGCGGCGGATCCGCTGCTGCCGGAGGTGTGCTGGTCGTGGCTGACCGGGGCGCTGCACGCGCGCGGGCTCACCGCGGGCGAGGCGAGCGGCACGGTGACGCGGGCGGCCTCGCACTACTTCGGGGGCCTTTCGGAGCGCCCGCCCGCCTCGCAGATCGAGATCCGGGCGTCGTGGACCCCTCGGGAGGGCTCCGGCGGGGTGCCGGACACGGGGGCGCACCTGGCGGCCTGGTGCGATCTGCTCTGCCAGGTCGCGGGGCTGCCGCCCGCCGGAACCGGTGACGGGTCCGTGGTCTCGCTGCCGCAGCGGCGGGGCCCGCTCTCCCCTTGACCGGTCGAGACCCCTCCTACTGTCGAATATTCACTGAACCGTCGAACACCCCTTCCCCCCGCGGCCGCGCGCCGTGGGGGTTTGCGCTGCTGGGGTCACCCGGAAGGGGGCGCGTTCGGTTTGATCTTCGGATGATCGAGTGCGTGTCCGAATTGCCCGAATTATTGCTCACCAAATCGTGATCATCCCCTAAAGGCGGCAGGGATTGGTGCCGAAGAGGTTTGTGACCTTGAAAGCACGGATTCGTCCCGGCTTCACCCCCGAGCCGGCCCCGTCCCGCCACCCCAGGAGGCCTGGTGTCCGTTCTCCTCGAGCAGCCCGCAAGCCTGGTCGCCTACCGCCCGAACAAGCCGACCGCCATGGTCGTCGTGGCCGACCCCCGCGTCCGTTCCACCGTCACCCGCCACCTGTGGGCGCTCGGTGTACGCGACGTCATCGAGGCCTCGTCCATCGCGGAGGCTCGTCCCCGCATCGGCAACCCCCGGGACATCTGCGTCGCAGACGTCCACCTCCCCGACGGCTCCGGCCTGACGCTCCTCTCCGAAACCCGTGCCGCGGGCTGGCCCAACGGCCTCGCCCTCTCCGCCGCCGACGACATCGGCGCCGTGCGCAACGCCCTCGCGGGCGGCGTCAAGGGCTACGTCGTCACCGGCACCCGTACGAACGTCGGACTCCCCACCCGTCCCGGCGCCGCCCCCATCGGCTCGGCCGCCGCCCGTATGCACCGCCGCCCTCCGGGCACCCCGAGCCACCCCGGCGGCTACCGCGAGCTGTCGGGCCGTGAGGTCGAGGTGCTGCGCCTGGTCGCGGAGGGCCAGTCCAACAAGGCCATCGGCGTCTCGATGGGCCTGTCCGCCCTGACCGTGAAGAGCCACCTCGCCCGGATCGCCCGCAAGCTCGGCACGGGCGACCGGGCCGGGATGGTGGCGGTCGCCCTGCGCACCGGCATCATCCACTGACTGATTTACACCCCCCGCGCGCCCGTCGACGGAACGTTCCGTCGACGGGCGCTGTCCATACACAGATACCCTTGACAGGTGACCGACGCCCAAGAGACCGCAGCAGACAGCTCACTGCGAACCACCGGAGGCGGCCCTCCGGACGACGACGGCCTCGCACCCGAAGGGCTGCCGATCCCCCTGCTCGAACCGCGTGACGGCATTCCGCCGGTGATCGAGGACGAGGAGTCCCTCGCCGCGACCGTCGCCGCCTTCGCCGCGGGCACCGGACCCGTCGCCGTCGACGCCGAGCGCGCGTCCGGCTACCGGTACGGCCAGCGGGCCTATCTCGTCCAGCTCCGCCGCGAGGGCGCGGGCACCGCCCTCGTCGACCCCGTCGCCTGCCCCGACCTCTCCGGCCTCGGCGAGGCCCTCGGCGACACCGAGTGGGTGCTGCACGCCGCCACCCAGGACCTGCCGTGCCTGCGGGAAATAGGCATGGTCCCGTCGAGCCTCTTCGACACGGAGCTCGCGGGCCGGCTCGCCGGGTTCCCGCGGGTCGGGCTCGGCGCGATGGTCGAGAGCGTCCTCGGCTACGTCCTGGAGAAGGGGCACTCCGCCGTCGACTGGTCGACACGGCCGCTCCCCGAACCCTGGCTGCGGTACGCGGCACTCGACGTGGAGCTCCTCGTCGACCTCCGCGACGCCCTGGAGAAGGAGCTCGACCGGCAGGGCAAGCTGGAGTGGGCCCGCGAGGAGTTCGACGCCATCGCCTCCGCCCCGCCCGCGCCGCCCCGCAAGGACCCCTGGCGCCGCACCTCCGGCATGCACAAGGTGCGCCGACGCCGGCAGATGGCGGTCGTACGAGAGCTGTGGACCGCCCGCGACCGCATCGCGCAGCGCCGCGACGTGTCACCGGGCAAGGTGCTCAGCGACGGGGCGATCGTCGAGGCGGCGCTCGGCCTGCCGCCCAACGTGCACGCGCTCGCGGGCCTGACCGGCTTCGGGCACCGCATGGGGCGGCGCCAGCTGGAGCAGTGGCAGGCCGCGGTGGACCGCGCCAAGGCGCTGCCCGACTCCGAGCTGCCGCAGCCCGGCCAGACGGTGAGCGGTCCGCCGCCGCCGCGCTCCTGGGCGGACCGGGACCCCGCCGCGGCGGCACGCCTCTCCGCCGCGCGCGCGGCGATCTCCACGCTCGCCGAGCAGCTGAACATGCCCCAGGAGAACCTGATCACTCCGGACACGGTCCGGCGCGTCTGCTGGGAGCCGCCGGCTCAGGTCACCGAAGAATCCGTGGCGACGGCTCTCGCCGGCCACGGGGCGCGGCGCTGGCAGATCACCCAGGTAACCCCGGCCCTGGTCACCGCCCTCTCCTGACCCCCGCTCCCCACCTCGCCCCACCCACTCACCCCACCGCACGGCGGACGGGGCGGGTGGGTGCTTGCGTTCACCTGCGGGCCCCTGCCCTGCCCCTGTCCCGCCGCTGCGCGGCGGATACCTTCCCACCCACCCGCCCGTGCACCCCGCACCGCCCAGTGGCCGCGACGGCCGGATGGGGCGCGCGCCCCGGCCGCCCCTACCTCGCCCACTCGGTGCGGGGCAAACGGGTGGGCGGGTGGGGACATTCCGCCGCGCAGCGGCGGGCCTGCTCCTACCGAGCCTCGCGGTGCGGGGTAAACGGGCGGGTGGGTGGGAGGCATCCGCCGCGCAGCGGCGGGCCTGCTCCTACGGTGCTTCGCGGTGCGGGGTAAACGGGTGGGCGGGTGGGAGGCATCCGCCGCGGAGCGGCGGGTCTGTTCCTACTGCACAGCTACGTGCGGGGTGCTCAGGCGACCGGGCAAGAGCCCCCGCGGGCAAGTGTGACCTTCGCCTCCCCGAGGCGGCCCTTGGCCGCATAGTTACCGGCAAGTAGGGTGGAGTCGGAAACGCGCCGCGCAGGCGCCCCGCACCCTGGAGGAGAGCCATCGTGCCTCGTACCGTCAGGGACGTCGTCTTCGTGGACGGCGTCCGCACCCCGTTCGGCAAGGCGGGTCCGAAGGGCATCTACCACGAGACCCGTGCCGATGACCTCGTCGTGAAGGCCATCCGGGAGCTGCTGCGCCGCAACCCGGACCTCGACCCCGCCAAGATCGACGAGGTCGCCATCGCGGCGACCACGCAGATCGGCGACCAGGGCCTGACGATCGGCCGCACCGCCGGCATCCTCGCCGGGCTGCCGCAGTCCGTGCCCGGCTACTCCATCGACCGCATGTGTGCGGGCGCCCTGACCGCCGTGACCTCGGTCGCGGGCAGCGTCGCCTTCGGTGCGTACGACATCGCCGTCGCCGGCGGTGTCGAGCACATGGGCCGCCACCCCATGGGCGAGGGCGTCGACCCGAACCCGCGGTTCGTGAGCGAGAAGCTCGTCGACGAGTCGGCCCTGTTCATGGGCATGACCGCGGAGAACCTGCACGACCGCTACCCGACCATCACCAAGCTGCGCGCCGACGAATACGCCGTGCGCTCGCAGGAGAAGGCCGCCAAGGCGTACGCCGACGGCAAGATCCAGGCCGACCTCGTGCCGATCTCCGTACGGCGGACGAACGCGGAGGCCGGTGAGACCGGCTGGGGCCTCGCCACCGCCGACGAGCCGATGCGCCCGGGCACCACCCTGGAGAACCTCGCCGGGCTGAAGACGCCGTTCCGTACGCACGGCCGCGTCACCGCGGGCAACGCCGCCGGTCTCAACGACGGCGCCACCGCCTCCCTCATCGCGTCCGAGGAGTTCGCGCGGGAGAACGGGCTGCCGGTCAAGATGCGGCTCGTGTCCTACGCCTTCGCGGGTGTCGAGCCGGAGGTCATGGGCTACGGCCCGATCCCGGCCACGGAGAAGGCCCTCGCCAAGGCCGGCCTCGGCATCGGCGACATCGGCCTCTTCGAGATCAACGAGGCCTTCGCCGTGCAGGTGCTCGCCTTCCTGGAGCACTACGGCATCGCGGACGACGACGCCCGCGTCAACCAGTACGGCGGCGCCATCGCGTTCGGCCACCCGCTCGCCTCCTCCGGCGTACGCCTGATGACGCAGCTGGCGCGGCAGTTCGAGGAGCAGCCCGAGGTGCGTTACGGCCTCACGACCATGTGCGTCGGCTTCGGCATGGGCGCGACGGTCATCTGGGAGAACCCGAACCACAAGGACGCCGGAGGCGACAAGTGAGCACCACGACCACTGAGCTTCTGAAGGGTGCGGCCGAGCTGTTCCCGGACGAGGTCGTCACGCAGGCGCACGTACGCCACCTCGACCTGCCCCAGGGCGCCGGGCGCTTCGCGCTCATCACGCTGGACAACGGCTTCGACCACACCAAGCCGACCACCTTCGGCCCGCAGTCCCTCGCCAACCTGAACACGGCGATCGACCAGGTCGAGAAGGAGGCGGCCGAGGGCGGCATCGTCGGCGTCGGCATCACCGGCAAGCCGTTCATCTTCGCCGTCGGCGCCGACCTCAAGGGCGTCGAGCTGCTCAAGCACCACGAGGACGCGCTCGCCATCGGCAAGGGCGGCCACGAGGTCTTCAAGCGGCTCTCCGGGCTCGCCGTGCCGACCTTCGCGTACTACAACGGCGCCGCGATGGGCGGTGGCGTCGAGGTCGGTCTGCACTGCTCCTACCGCACCGTCTCCAAGGCGCTGCCCGCCTTCTCGCTGCCCGAGGTCTTCCTCGGCCTGGTCCCGGGCTGGGGCGGCTGCGCGCTGCTCCCGAACCTGATCGGCGCCGACAAGGCCGTCTCGGTCATCATCGAGAACTCGCTGAACCAGAACCGTCAGCTCAAGGGCAAGCAGGTCTTCGAGCTCGGCATCGCCGACGCCCTCTTCGAGGGCGCGGACTTCCTGGAGCAGTCGCTGATCTGGACGGCCTCCGTCCTGAACGGTTCGGTCGAGGTCGTGCGGCCCGAGATCGACCGCGGTGAGGGCTGGGACGCCGCCGTCGCGCGCGGCCGTGCCATCGCCGACTCCAAGGTGCACGGCGCCGCTCCGGCCGCCTACCGCGCCCTGGAGATCATCGCGGCCGCCAAGGACGGCGACCTGCAGCAGGGCTTCGACGCCGAGGACGTGGCGCTCGCCGACCTCATCATGGGCGGCGAACTGCGCGCGGGCATCTACTCGTTCAACCTCGTGCAGAAGCGCGCGAAGCGGCCTGCCGGTGCGCCCGACAAGAATCTAGCGCGCCCGGTCACCAAGGTCGGCGTCGTCGGCGCCGGTCTGATGGCCTCGCAGCTCGCGCTGCTCTTCCTGCGCCGCCTTGAGGTGCCGGTCGTGCTGACCGACATCGACCAGGAGCGCGTCGACAAGGGCGTCTCGTACGTCAAGGAGGAGATCGACAAGCTGCTCCTCAAGGGCCGCGTCAACCAGGACAAGGCGAACCGCCTGAAGGCGCTCGTCTCCGGTGTCCTGGACAAGGCCGAGGGCTTCTCCGACGCGGACTTCATCATCGAGGCCGTCTTCGAGGAGATCGGCGTCAAGCAGCAGGTGTTCGCCGAGGTCGAGGCGGTCGCCCCGGCGCACGCGATCCTCGCCACCAACACCTCCTCGCTGTCGGTCACCGAGATGGCGTCGAAGCTGAAGCACCCCGAGCGGGTCGTCGGCTTCCACTTCTTCAACCCGGTCGCGATCCTGCCGCTCCTTGAGATCGTGCGCGGCGAGCGGACGGACGACGCGTCGCTGGCCACGGCCTTCGGTGTCGCCAAGAAGCTGAAGAAGACCGCGGTGCTCGTGAAGGACGCCCCGGCGTTCGTCGTGAACCGCATCCTCACCCGCTTCATGGGCGAGATCCAGAACGTCATCGACGAGGGCACCCCGGTCGCCGTCGCCGAGAAGGCCGTCGAGCCGCTCGGTCTGCCGATGTCGCCGCTGGTCCTCCTGGAGCTGGTCGGCCCGGCCATCGGTCTGCACGTCTCCGAGACCCTGAACCGCGCCTTCCCGGAGCGCTTCACCGTCTCGCCGAACCTCGCGGCCGTCGTCAAGGCGGGCAAGCGCGGCTTCTACGTGTACGACAGCGGGAAGCCGGAGCTCGACCCCGAGGTCGCCGCGCTCCTGAAGCAGGGCGACAAGGTCCTGACCGAGGAGCAGGTGCGGGACCGCGTGCTCGACGCGGTGGCGCAGGAGATCGGGCTCATGCTCGACGAGGGCGTCGTCGCCGAGGCGCAGGACATCGACCTCTGCCTGATCACCGGCGCGGGCTGGCCCTTCCACCTGGGCGGCATCACGCCGTACCTGGACCGTGAGGGCGTCAGCGAGCGCGTGAACGGGAAGCGGTTCCTGGCGCAGGGCGTGGCGAGCGTCCCCGCGTAACACGGAACGCGCGGCGCGCACAGCAACGGCGGTGGGCCGTACGGGAGTTTTCCCGTACGGCCCACCGCCGTTCGTTCTGGATCCGGCTCACACCCGGGTCCACGCCGCCAGCGCGAGGCCCGGCTCCGCCTTCTGCCGCGCGAGCCGCAGCGTGCCGTCGAGGCCGATCGCCGCCATCACCACGCGGTCGCGCGCGTCGAGCGCCAACGCCGGGGCGCCCAGGCACGGTTCGCCGGTCTCGGCCCACCACAGGCCCGCCCCCTCGTCCTCCGTGGGGAACGCGGCGAGCGCGGGGCGGCCCGTGCCCGTGCGGTGCGCGAGCACGGTGCAGTCGTGGCCTTCTATGGTCGTCCGCAGCGCCGCCGTGGGCCCCGGGCCCGGGGCGCCGCCGAGGGGCAGCGCCGGGCCGCCGCTCTCCGGGCGGTGGCCGAGGACGCCGTCGCCGAGCGCGTCGGCCGCGTAGTACGTGAGGCGGTCGGGCGCGGTCTCCAGGGCGGTGCCGGAGCCGGGGGCGGCGACGACCGGCACGTCGTCGGCGCGCTCCAGTTCGCCGCCCCGCTTCTCCTGGGCCCAGCGCAGGGTGGCCTTGCCCGCGGGGGCGAGGACCTCGACCCGACCGGTGGACGTGGCGACCGCGGCCATGCCGTCCAGGGTGTCGCGGACCTTGAAGTCCTTCCACCCCTCCCACTTGCCGCCCTTGCCCTCACGGCGCATCCGTACGCTGCCGACCGCGTCCCGCACGAAGACGTGGACGGTGCCGGCGGTGTCCACGGCGGCGGCGGGCGCGCCGAGGTGCGGGGCGCGCTCGACGAGCTTGGTGTGCGGGTTGCCGAGCGTGCGCCAGTCCATGAGCGGCCGGCCCGGCTGGTACTGGATGGAGTGCACGAGGTCGACGACGGCCTTCCCGTCGTCCCCCGGCCGCTCCCGCCGCCCCACGAAGTGCACGTAGCCGTCGACGCCCTGGGCGAGGGTGAGATAGGTGAGGTCGGGCGCCTCGAAGAAGTCGGGGCCGCTCCACTCCGGTCCGCCGGGCCTCGTCTCCGTCCAGCGCAGGAGGCCGCCCTCGGCGCGGGCGTACGCCGTGAGGCGGCCGTCGTGACCGCGCAGCAGCCAGCGGGCGGTATCCGGCGCACCGGTGCTGGTGGTCCTCGACGGCATGACTCGGCGCCAACCCTTCCACGTTCACGGACGCACAGCGTTTTGCCTATTAGTTTACGTTTGCCTCATGAGAACTCTCGTCGTCGTCGATGCCGCGAACGTCGTCGGATCCGTGCCCGACGGGTGGTGGAAGGACCGCCGCGGGGCCGCGGAACGGCTGCGGGACGCGCTCGTCGCGTACGCACAAGAAGGTGTCGCGGGGCGTCCGGGGCCGGTGGAGATCGTCCTCGTCGTCGAGGGGGCGGCCCGGGGTGTGGAGTCCGTGCCGGGCGTGCGCGTGGAGAGCGCGCCGGGCAGCGGCGACGACCGCATCGTGGAGCTGGCCGCCGAGGCGGCGGGCCGGCCGTGCCTGGTGATCACGGCCGACCGCGAACTGCGCCGCAGGGTGGGCGAGGTCGGCGCCGAGTGCGCGGGCCCAAGGACGGTCCGCGCCCCGTAAGGGGCGCGGGGAACTGCGCGACCAGCCCCCACCGACCCGCAGGTCGCATAACCAACCCAGCGAAGCTAGAGCCGCTTCGCGCTGCGCAGCGTCGACGCGTAGTACCCGTTGCCGTCGAGGCGCGACGTACCGCCCTTGTCGCCGATCGTCGGGCCGTTGACCTCTTCGCGGCTGGAGATGAAGATCTTGTGGCCGTCGGCGTCGTGGCCGAGGAAGATGCCGACGTGGTCAAGGCGCTGCTTGGTGCGGGCGTCGAGCTTGAAGAAGACCAGGTCGCCCGGCTGGACGACGTCGATGGACTTGGGCCGGTCGGCGGCGCCGACGCCCTTGAGCTCGATGACGTCCGTGCCGACCTTGCCGCGCGCCATGCCGTTGGCGGTGCGGGGCAGGCCGTCGCCGGCGCCGTCGGCGGCCATCAGGGGGTAGCGGGCGCGGTAGCCGAAGACCGTGCGGATGAAGCCGGAGCAGTCCATGGAGCGGGCGCGTGCCTTCTCCGGCTGGAGGGTGGTGCCGTTGCGGAACGTGTACGGGATGCCGAGGTAGTCGAAGAAGTCGGACTGTTCGAGGCGCAGGTCGTTGCCCGCGCTGCCGTCCGGGTTGAGCGGCCCGAAGTTGGCGTCGCCCGCGTAGGCGATGCCCTCGTCGTCCTTCTTGACCGGGGCGCCCTCGACGTACTGGAAGGCCATCGCGAAGATGTCGTCCTCCTCGCTGCCGGAGAACTCCTTGTACCAGTCCTTGAACCACTTCTCCTTCTCCGCGCCCTCGCGCCAGATCTCCGGCATCAGCCGCACCCAGTCGTTGGTCACGACCCGCGACTTGGTGTTGGCGGGCTCGGTGAAGGTGCGGCTGGGGCCGGTGAGGGTCGCGGTGCGGGCGCCGTCCGTGAAGGTGGCGAGGACCTTGCCGCCGTCGGTGCGCAGGACGGAGCGCTCGGGGTTCTTCAGGCGCTCCCACTTCTGCTTGCCGCTCGACTCCTGGCCGGTGCTGCTGTGCAGCCCGCCCGGGGTGTCGGTGACGGCCTGCACCTTGGGCGCCTTGGCCTCCTCGTCCTTGCGCAGCTCGACGGTCAGGTACGCGCTGCCCGCGAGGAGGGCGAGCACGGTCGCCGCGTGCAGGACGGGGCGCTTCTTCTTGGGCGGCATGAATGGCTCCTGGAATCAGGCGGACGGCATGAAGCCGAGGAGGATCCCGGCGGTGAGGACGACGTAGGCCATGAGCGTCACCGAGCCCGTGGCGAGGAGGGTGGGGCCCTTGGGCTGGCGCACCAGCTGGTAGGCGATCAGGCCCGGCACGATGAAGCCGAGGGTCTGGTTCGCGTACATCAGCGGGAACTCGATCGACAGGATGATCATCACGGTGGCCTGCAGCGTCACGCCGAGCAGCACGACCGCGGCGAAGAGCCGCTTGCCGTAGAGGATCACGAACTTCTGCATGAGCAGCGTGCCGGCGTACGTCAGCACGGTCACGCCGACCACCATGGCGGCGCGCTGGAGGTCCTCGACGAGGGTGAGCGCCAGCCAGCCCGGGGTGATCATGCCGCCGGGCGAGAGGTTGGTCGTCAGATAGCAGACCAGCGAGAAGAGCAGCCCGAGTGCGATGCCGACCGCGGCGATCTCGGGGGTGAGGACGGAGGGAATCAACGGTGCTCTCCTGGGCTGTGCCACTGCTGGGTGTCGTCTGCGGCGGGCGGTGCGGGCGGCACCCGCGGCTCGAACAGGCCGCGGGGGGCGGGGGGCTGCTGCGTGGGAACGTGGGGCTGCTGGGGGATGTACGGCTGCTGGGGCGCGTAGGTCTCCTGCGGCGCGTACGTCTCCTGCGGCGCATAGGTTTCCTGCGGCGCGTACGACCCGTACGTCTCCTGGGGTGCGTACTCCTGGTGCTGTACGTACTCCTGGTGGGGCGCGTACGCCTCGTACTGCTGGACCGGGGCGTGCTGGACGGGGGCGTGCTGGGCCGCGTACCGCGTCTCGTACGCCTCCGGGTAGTGCTGGTACGGGTCGACGTGCGGCTCGTAGAACGGAGCGGGCTCCTCGGGGGCCTGCTCCTCGCTCTCGTCGGGCGGGAGCTCCGCGAGGTGTTCGAGGAGCAGCTCGCCCTGGCCGTGGATGTTGCCGATCGCGACGAGCGAGGAGTCGGCGCCGAGCTGCCCGAGCATCTCGCGCATGAACTCCTCCGGGTCGCGCCGGTCGCCGCCGAGGTCGACGGCGCGCGAGCGCCACTCGGCGGGGATGGCGTCGATGGCGGACTTCGCGGGGTGGCCGATGACGAAGACCTTGTCCGGCTGCAGGTCCGGGATGATCTCGCCCATCTGGCCGTTGCGCTCGACGCGGTCGGGGCGGCAGTTGATGACGACGTTGAGCGGGCGGTGGATGGCGCCGAGGTCGAGCAGCTGGTTGATGTTCATCAGCGTCGACTCGGGGTCGTTGGCCGCGAAGACGTTGGCGAAGCGGAGCTTCTTGCCGTCCTCGGTGGCGTACCGCTCGACGGAGAGGACACCGGGGTCCGGCGGGGCGTCGTACATGCCCTGGAGGGCGACCTCGCGGCCGACGCCGAGGAGTTCGGCGACCTTCAGCGCGATCGCCACGTTCTCCTTGAAGGTGAACCAGCTGAAGCCGCGCAGCTCGTCGTCGGTGACCGTCTCGGGGTCGGCGTAGATCAGCCGGCAGTTCCGCGCGTCGGCCTCCTCCTTGAGGATGTCGAAGCGGTCCTTCTCCGCGGTGACGCAGATGCCGCCCTCCGGCATGGAGCGGGACAGCGAGCGCGCCACGTCGTCGAGGGTGGGGCCCATCTCGGCGAGGTGGTCCTCACGGACGTTGCAGAGCACGCCGATGGTGGAGCGGATCAGCTTGGACTGGTTGATCTCCTGGAGCGCCGGCATGACCGCCATGCACTCGATGACCAGGGCGTCCGGGTCGTACGCGGCGGCGCGCCGCACGATGCCGATCTGCTCGACGACGTTGGCGATGCCGAACTTGCGGTAGACGGGCTCCTCGGTGGCGTCCGGGTGGATGAACCGGGCCGCGGTGCCGGTGGTCTTGGCGACCGTGGTGAGCCCGCCGCCGCGCAGCGCGCCCGCGCACAGGCGGGTGATGGAGGACTTGCCGCGGATGCCGTTGACGAGGACCCGCGAGGGTATGTGCTCCAGGCTGGCGAAGTGCCGCCGCTGTTCGACGACGCCGGCCGCCAGCAGGATGGCACCGCACACCACGAGCACGGTGTAGAGGAAGAGCACGGGGGTTCAGTTCCTTCCGGCGAGGCCGGCCGTGACGCCGTCCCGCTTGCGCTGGGTGCCCGTCGGCAGTTGCTGCCTGATGAGTTCCAGGCTGCGGGTGACGGCGCCGACCTCGTCGTGGTGGCGCGGGTAGAGGACGGTCTTGCGGTCCCCGTCGGCGAGCGCCTCGGCCTGGTCGGCGAGGTGCCGCAGCGGTCGGACGACGACGATGTGCAGCCAGCCGAGGCAGGCGGCGGCCGCCGTGATGCCGAGCATGCCCGCGAGGACCGTGCGGTTCTGGTACGTGTACTCGGGGATGGCGAGGCCCGAGGCGGGCTGCCAGCTGAGCACGGACCAGCCGAGCGATCCGGCGGCGCCGCCGCCGACGAACGGTGCCGCCGCGGCGATCTGGATGTCGTCGCCGTCGCGGTAGAGGACACCGCTGGGGCGCGGGCTGAGGCCGACCTTCTGGCCCGTGCCCTCGGCGAGCGCGTCGAGGCGGCCGCTGGGCAGCCCCTCGAACTCGCGGTAGCCGGTGTTGGCGCCGATCACCTTGCGCTGGTCGTCGACGACACGGACCTCGCCGAGGCCGGGGCGCTTGAGCAGCGAGTTGAGGAAGTCGATGCGGAACTCGCCGACCACGGCGGCGCCCGCGCGGCCCGGCACCTCGGCGGTGCCGAGGATGACGGGCTCCTTGCCGCCCTCGTCGAGGACGCGGATCGGCTTGTCGGAGGGGCCCTTGCCGGACGGGCTGCGGGGATCGTCGCCCGCCTCGGCGACGATCTTGCCCTTGGCGTCCAGGACGTACAGGGACTGGTAGCGGGCGTGCTGGTTCAGGGTGCTTTCGAGGACCCTGGCCATGTCCGACGGCTCGGTGCGGTCGCCCATGAGGGAGGCGACCGAGGTGAGGTCGGCGTGGCCTTCGTTGAGGGCGCGGCGGACCCGGTCGGTGAGGGTGTCGGTGCGCTCGCGCTGGTCGTTGACCATCTGCTGCGGTACGACGACGGTGTCGCCGGCGCGGTTGAGCAGCAGCATGAGCGGCGCGGACCAGGCGAGCAGCAGGACCGCGCAGACCGCGATGAGGGTGCGGCTGCCGAACCTGCGGCGGCGGGCGGGGGCCGCCGCCGTGTCCGCGGGCGCGCCGAGCAGCTGGCGGCGCAGCCGTTCGAGGGCGGCGCCGATGCGGGCGGCCTCGCCGGACTTCGGCACCGAGACGGGCCGTTCGAAGTCGCCGCGGCTCAGCCGGCGGCCCTCCAGGAAGAGCCGGATCAGCGGGCGCTGCACGGTCCGCAGGAGCAGGAAGATCGTGACGCCGCCGATGACGAGCAGGGCGGCCGCGGCGAGCAGTCCGAAGGCGGAGCTGCTGGTGGCCGTGGGGTCCTCGGCGACCGGGACCATCGCGACGACGGTCAGGCCGAGCCGGGTGGCCACGGTGGGCTCGCCCGCCTCGGGCCCTGCGAGGCCCGCGTAGCCGGCGACGGCGCGCTCACCGAGGTAGCGCTCGCCGGTGAGGTGCCCGCTGACGCCGAGGAAGCCGCCGGAGCCGGGCTCCTTGGACATGAGCGGGTGGGTGCGGGCCCTCTTCGCAGCGGACCTGGCGAACGACTTGAGCTGCTTGTTGGACTGCTTGACTTCCTCGCGCTGCAGGTCGGTGAGGACCTGCTCGGGCTCGGGGATGCCGTCGGTGCTCAGGACGTGCCCGTCCTGGCCGACGACGGCGATGGAGCGGAACTTGCCGAGGCTGATGCCGGGGAAGCGCAGGCTGCTGGAGGCGACCAGGAGCTGCTGCGGCTGGCCCTTCCAGGTGAGCAGGGAGAAGGAGAGCAGCCGGGTCTCGCCGTTCTCCAGGCGCACCATGCGCGGCGCGAGACCGTCCTTGTCCGCGAGCTTGCCGCGGTCGATGGCGGTGAGCGGCAGGTTCTCGCCCCGGGCGGCGAGGAGCTTGCCCGAGGAGATCTCGACGACGGCGGTGCCCATCCACTTCTGGTAGACGCTGCCGATCTTGTCGAGGACGGCGTCGGCGGGCACCGGGTCGCCCGCGCTGAAGAGTTCGGCGGTCCGGTTCAGGTCGGTGACGGACTCGTCGATGGAGGCGCGCAGCGCGATGGCGCCGTCCTCGGCGAAGTGCTGCTGGGACAGTTTGACCGCTTTGGGGACGGCTTCCTGTCCCGCGCGGCCCAAGGTGAGGGCGGTGATGCCCGCGAGGGCGAGGAGCAGGACCGACAGCACGGCGATGGGGGGACGTATGCCACCCAGCAGGGACATGTCGGTCCTTCGGCGGACCTTGTGCCGCCGCTTCGAACGCGAAGCGGCCAAGGGGTGCTCCTCTCATGGAGTGACGCGGGGATCGAAAGCGCACAGTGATGCGTTCCGGAAGGCTTTGACCCGCGATACCCCCGGAGGGATGTACGAAGTAAGCCGAATGTGAGCCAGATCGCGTTGATCGGGGGTTTGCCGCCCGGTCGGGCAGCCGGAAGGACTCAGTCCGCGGGCAGTTCCTCCAGCGGTTCGAGGCCGTCCTGGCTCGCGCCCCGGTTGAGGAGCGTGCCCTGGGTGCGCTCGAAGGCGAGGCGGTAGCGGGAGCGCTGCTGCTCGCTGAGGTTCTCGCCGTCCCGCAGCGTGGCGGCGACGTCGAGGAGCCGGTGGTCCTTGACCGCGCCCTTGGGCAGGGCGCCGGTCTCGTCCGGGTCCGGCGGGATGTCCACGAAGGTGGGTACGTACTTGGCGTCGACGTCCCACTCCCCGTCACGCTCGACGAACTCGAACCAGCCGATGACGCCCTCCTCGGTCAGCCCGCTGGGCACGTCGTGCCGGGCGATCTGGTTGCCGAGGCCGTACGCGATCCAGGTGCCGTCGACCTTCTCCATCGGCTGGACGACGTGCGCGTGGTGGCCGAGGACGAGGTTGATGCCGGTCTCCCTCGCGATCCTGCGGGCCAGCTTGAGCTGCGAGGCGCTGGCGTTGGGCTGGTTCTCACGGCCCCAGTGGATGCTGAGGATCACGACCTCGGCGCCCGCCGCGCGGGCCTTCTTCTCGGCGGCGGCGATCGCGTCGAAGCGGTTCTGGTTGACGATCCACGGCTTGTCCTTGGGGACCTCGCGGCCGTTGAAGCCGAAGGCGAAGGATATCTGACCGACCTTGACGCCCTTCACCTCGGTGATGAGCGGTTTGTCCGCCTCTGCCTTACTTCGTGCCGAACCGGTGTGCCGCAGGCCCGCCTTGTCCAGCGCGTTCAGGGTGCGGGTGACGCCGGCCGGGCCGTGATCGAGGGTGTGGTTGGACGCGGACGAGCACTGGTCGTAGCCGACGTCCTTGATCGCCGTCGTGATCTGCGGCGGCACGAGGAAGTCCGGGTAGCTCTGGAAGGGGCCGCCGGGCTTGCCCACCACCGGCTCGAAGTGGCAGATGCCCAGGTCGGCCTTGCTGATGACCGGCTTGACCCCGGCCATCATCGGGCGGAAGTCGATGCCCTTCTCGCCCTTGCCCGTGACCTTGGCGTCCTTGCGGGCCTGGTCGGTGAGCTGGGGGTGGATCAGGATGTCGCCCGCGGCGGCGACGGTGAACGAGGGACCGCCGTCGGCGGCTTTTTCGTCGTCGCCGAAGGGGCCGCAGGCGGCAGTGGCGAGCAGCAGGAGCGCGGAGGCCGCACAGGTCACGAGATGCCTGCGGGAGGGACGTGTCATCACAGGGCTATCTTTATACAACCATGATGAACTCCCGCACCCGGCCGGTAGCAGTCGCAAAGAAGCTCGGGCTGATCGCCGTCGTGACCGCCTGCGTCCTCACGCTCGCCCAGTGCGGGTCCGGTTCGTCCGGGGAGGACGAGAAGTCCTCGGGAGGGCGCCGGGGCCCCTCGTCCACGGCTCCGGGCGACCGCACCGGCGACGGCCTTGAGCAGACGGTCACCGACTACACCGCCGCCTTCGGCGAGGACACCGGATACCGTCCGCCCTCGCGCACCGACCGGCGGACGGTCGCCGAGGGCGTCGGACTGCTCCTGGACGGCCGCCGCAAGGAAGCCGAACACCGCCTGGCCGACGTGGACTTCGCGGTCCGCACGGTCACCGACACGGCCACAGGCCGGCGGTACGCGGAGATCGCCGACCGCTCCGAGGGCGGCGCGGCCCCGCGCGGCTGGGGGCGCGTCTACCTCGACCTCGACTCCCCCGTCCGCTGGGCGGTCCAGATCCCGCACCCCGTCGCCGACCGGTACACCGAACGGCTTGGCGCGGAGCTCATGACCCGCGCCTCCGGCGGCGTACTCGTCATCGCGGGAGCACATCGCAAAGCCGGGCGCGGAGACGAGGCGGACGTGGCGCACCGCCGGGACACCGTTTTCCACGCCGTCTGCGACGCTCTGGTGCGGCGCGGACTCCCCGGTGTGCAACTGCACGGCATGGCGGACGACTCGGCTCCGGATCACGACGTGGTCGCCTCGACCGGCAAGGGCAGGGAGGCGCTCGCCGAGGGCCGCGACCTCGCCGACGCCCTGCGGAAGCGGGGCTTCGACGTCTGCCGCGCCTGGGCCAGATCCTGTCCCCTCGCGGGCCGCACCAACATCCAGGGCCGCACCGCCACCGCCCACGACGTCCCGTTCCTCCACATCGAGTTCGGCCCGAAGATCCGCGAGGACCGCGATCACGCGCGGGAGGCGGTGGGCGCGCTGACGGACCTCACGCGCACCTGGCAGCGGCGCTCCTAGGCCCCCACCCGCGCATAGACCACCGCACCCCCCACCCGCGTCACCGGCTCGTACCCGGACGCCAGGAGCCGGCGCAGCGACGGGACGCGTTCGGGGGTGTACGGCTTGCCCCGGGAGTCGTCGATCACGAGGGCCGGGGGGTGGCTGCGGAGTTCCTCGCGGAAGGTGGGCCAGGCGCCGTCGACCGCGTACTTCTCGCCCACCTGCGGGCCGTTCCTGCCGCCGCTGTAGTTGGTGAGGAGGCCGGCCGTGAGGTAGCGGCTGGCGGGGGCGCGGTCGGCCAGCCAGTACGTCTCCGGGTGTATGCCCCAGAACAGCACCCGGTCGTCCGGGGCGGTGCGGGCCCTGACCGTGTCCGCGAGGCGGGTGGCGTGGGCCAGTTCGGGGCGGGGCGCGAGCAGGCCCCAGGCCAGGAAGACCGCGCACGCGCAGCCGGAGACGGCGATCGCCCGCGCCGTCCGCTCGCGCGGCAGGATCTGCAGGGCCGCCGCGCCCAACAGGGCGATGGGCGGCATGAGTTGCAGGTAGTAGTGGCCGAAGAAGTGGAAGCCGAGCAGTACCGCGGCGAACGACGAGGCGAGCCAGAGCCAGAGCTCCGCCGCCCCGGTGCGGGCGATGCGCAGGACGCGGACGACGGGGGGAACGATCCCTGCGCAGGCCGCCGTGAGGACCGCCGCGTTCACCGAACCCCGGCCGAGTACGTGGAGTTCGGAGCCGGTGAAGGAGGCGTACGCGCCCGATCCCGTCACCGTCCAGAAGACGAAGCCCGAGGGAGTCGTCAGGAGGGCCGCGGCGAGGACGGGGGCGCCGAGCCCGGCCGCCAGGCGCACCGTGTCCCGCCGGGCCGCGCCGCCCCGCCACAGCAGCCAGACCACCGGGACCAGCACCGCTCCTCCGGTCTGCTTGGTGAGGAAGGCGCAGGCCACCGCGGTGCCCGCGGCGCCCCATCGGCGGCGGTCGGCGCACCGCATGGCGGCCGCCGTGCACGGCAGCATGAAGACCTCGAAGGCGGCCGCCTGGGTGTCCTCCGGGTGCAGGCCGATGGAGATCAGGAGGTACAGGACGCCCGCGGTGCGGCCCGCGCCGTCGCCCCAGCGGCGCCGGGCCAGCGAGACCAGGAGGACCGCCGTCAGGAGCTGCGCGGCCACCGCGAGGACCTTCAGCGGCAGGAGGGTGCCGTCGCCGAAGAGCGCGAAGGATCCGGCGTAGAGCCAGGGGACGAGCGGCGGCTTGCGGTCGACGACGGTTTCGTAGAGCGCGCCGCCGTCCGCCAGCATCCGCGCCTGGACGGCGAGATAGCCCTCGTCGGGGTTCCACAGCGGCCACCGGAAGGACGGCAGCCGGGTCACGCAGGCCAGGGCGGCGAGCAGCGGGAGCAGCCGGACCCAGTAGGAGCCGCGCGCGCCGCCCTCGGGGACGTACTCCTTGCGCGGGCCCGGCACCCGGAGACCGCGTACGGAGCCCGGTGGCGCGGAGGGCGACGCGAGCATGCGGTGCACGGAAAGGGCTGACTACCGTGCGTCGCCGCCGGCGTGCGGGTCACGCGCGTGCAGGCGGCTGTGCGAACGCCCGTACGCGAAGTAGATGACGACGCCGAGCACCATCCAGACGCCGAACCGGATCCAGGTCTCCGCCGGCAGGTTCAGCATCAGCCACAGCGACGCGAGCACCGAGAGGACCGGCACGAGCGGCACCAGCGGGGTGCGGAAGGCGCGCGGCAGGTCGGGGCGCTGCCTGCGGAGCAGGATGACGCCGAGGGCGACGACGACGAAGGCGAACAGCGTGCCGATGTTGACGAGTTCGGCGAGCTCGTCGATGGAGGTGAAGCCCGCCACGACCGCCACGATCACGCCGAGCAGGACCGTCGAGCGGTACGGCGTGCCGTACTTGGGGTGGACCTTGGAGAACGTCAGGGGCAGCAGTCCGTCCCGGCTCATCGCGAAGAACACCCGGGTCTGGCCGAGCAGCAGGATCATGCAGACGGAGGTGAGGCCGACGGCCGCGCCGAAGCTGATCACACCCGCCCAGAAGGGGTGCCCGACGGACTTGAAGGCGTCGGCGAGCGGCGCGTCCGTGGAGAGCTCGCTGTACTTCTGCATGCCGGTGACGACCACTGACACGGCGACGTACAGGATCGTGCAGATGAAGAGCGAGCCGAGGATGCCGCGGGGCACGTCGCGCTGCGGGTTGCGGGTCTCCTCCGCGGCGGTCGCGACGATGTCGAAGCCGATGAACGCGAAGAAGACGACGGCCGCCGCGGTGAAGATGCCCATCACGCCGAAGTTCGACGGCGTGAACCCGAAGATGAGCTGGACCAGCGGCGCGGCGACGCCCCCGGCGCCCTCGCTGTGCTCGCTGGGCGGGACGAACGGGTCGTAGTTGGAGCCGGTGATGAAGAACGCGCCGACGATGATCACCAGAAGCACCACGGTGACCTTCACGGCGACGATGACGCTGGTCACGCGTGACGAAAGCTTCATGCCGAGGACCAGGATGCCGGTCAGCGCGAGCACGAGGAGGCAGGCGAGCAGGTCGAAGCCGAAGGTCCCGTCGTGCGTCCCGCTCAGCGACTGCGGCAGATGCATGCCCGCGGTGTCGAGCAGCGACCGCAGATAGCCGGACCAGCCGACCGCGACCACCGCGCAGCCGAGCGCCAGCTCCAGGATCAGGTCCCAGCCGATGATCCAGGCGGGGAACTCCCCGAGGGAGGCGTACGAGAAGGTGTACGCCGACCCGGCCACCGGCACCGTGGACGCGAACTCGGCGTAACAGAGGGCGGCCAGCCCGCACACGAGTCCGGCGACGACGAAGGCCAGCGCCACCGAGGGGCCCGCCGTCTCCTTGGCGATCTTCCCGGTCAGTACGAAGATGCCGGTGCCGATGATGACGCCGACGCCGAAGACCGTGAGGTCGAGGGCGGACAGCGACTTCTTGAGCGCGTGCTCCGGTTCCTCGGTGTCCTTGATGGACTGCTCGACGCTCTTCGTCCTGAAGAGGGTGCTGCTCACGGGCGTACCTCCCACGCTTGTCGTCCCCGACATGATCGAGAGAGCGAGTACCCCGGAAGCCCCGGCGCGGGCCCATTCACGCGAATGGGCCGGTCCCACCACCCGTACAGGGTGCTGAGACCGGCCCTTCGGCGGCGCGCGTTGACGCCGGAACCCGTCCGTCAGTCGCGGGCGGGCTCCACCGAGTCCACCGCGCCGGCGGTGCTGCGCTCGAACCGGCCGTCCAGCTTGGCGACCAGACCCGTCACCTGGCGGGCGATGTCCGGGGCGGTCAGGCCGATCTCGGCCATGATCTCCTTGCGGGACGCGTGATCGAGGAAGCGCGGCGGGATGCCGAAGTCGCGCAACGGCACGTCGACGCCCGCGTCGCGCAGGGCCTGGGCGATCGCGGAGCCGACGCCACCCGCGCGCGAGTTGTCCTCGACGGTGACGACGACGCGGTGCTGCTCGGCGAGGGGCGCCATGGCCTCGTCGACCGGCTTGACCCAGCGCGGGTCGACGACGGTCGTGGTGATGCCCTGCTTGTTCAGCAGGTCGGCGATCTCCAGGCACATCGGCGCGAGCGCGCCGACGGAGACGAGCAGCACGTCCGGGCGGTCGGCGTCCGGCTTGCGCAGCACGTCCATGCCGCCGACCGTGCCGACGGCCTTGACGGCGGGGCCCACCGCGCCCTTGGAGTAGCGCACGACGGTCGGCGCGTCGTCGACCTCGACGGCCTCGCGCAGCTGGAGGCGGACCTGGTCGGCGTCGCGCGGCGCGGCGATCCGCACGGTGGGCACGCACTGCAGGATCGACATGTCCCACATGCCGTTGTGCGAGGCGCCGTCCGTGCCGGTGACGCCCGCCCGGTCCAGGACGAAGGTGACGCCGCACTTGTGCAGGGCCACGTCCATCAGGAGCTGGTCGAAGGCGCGGTTGAGGAAGGTCGCGTAGACGGCGAAGACGGGGTGCAGGCCGCCGGTGGCGAGGCCCGCCGCCGAGACGGCCGCGTGCTGCTCGGCGATGCCCACGTCGTACACGCGGTCGGGGAACGCCTTGGAGAACTTCTCCAGGCCGACCGGCTGGAGCATGGCGGCCGTGATGGCGACGATGTCCTCGCGCTCGTGACCGAGCTTGACCATCTCCTCGCCGAAGACGGACGTCCAGTCCATGCCGCCCGCGGCGATGGGCAGGCCGGTGTCGGGGTGGATCGGGCCGATGCCGTGGAAGTGGTCGGCCTCGTCCTCCTCGGCGGGCTTGTAGCCGCGGCCCTTCTCGGTGAGGCAGTGCACGATGACCGGGCCGCCGAAGCGCTTGGCGCGCTGCAGCGCGGACTCCAGGGCCTCGATGTCGTGGCCGTCGATCGGCCCGACGTACTTCAGGCCCAGGTCCTCGAACATGCCCTGCGGGGCGATGAAGTCCTTCAGGCCCTTCTTGGCGCCGTGCAGGGTCTCGTAGAGCGGCCTGCCCACGACGGGCGTGCGCTCCAGGATGTCCTTCCCACGGGCCAGGAACCGCTCGTAGCCGTCGGTGGTCCGCAGCGTCGCCAGGTGGTTGGCGAGGCCACCGATCGTCGGCGCGTACGACCGTTCGTTGTCGTTGACGACGATGACGAGGGGGCGGTCCTTGGCGGCGGCGATGTTGTTCAGCGCCTCCCAGGCCATACCGCCCGTGAGCGCGCCGTCACCGATGACGGCGACCACGTGGTCGTCCTTGCCGCGCACCTCGTTGGCCTTCGCGAGGCCGTCGGCCCAGCCGAGGACCGTGGAGGCGTGGCTGTTCTCGATGACGTCGTGCTCGGACTCGGCGCGCGAGGGGTAGCCGGACAGGCCGCCCTTGCCGCGCAGCTTGCCGAAGTCCTGGCGGCCGGTGAGCAGCTTGTGCACGTAGCTCTGGTGGCCGGTGTCGAAGAGGACCTTGTCCTGGGGGGACTCGAAGACGCGGTGCAGGGCGATGGTGAGCTCGACCACGCCGAGGTTCGGGCCGAGGTGGCCGCCGGTCTTGGAGACTGCTTCGACGAGGAAGCCGCGGATCTCTCCGGCCAGCTGGTTCAGCTCCTCCGGGCTGAGACGGTCCAGATCGCGCGGTCCCGTGATGCGGGTCAGCAGCGGCACCCGTGCCTCCTTGCAGTAGAGCTGAGATGTGCGGTTCGAGCGTTGCCGGGTCTGCCGAGTCTAATGTTCCGCACCTGACGTGTGCGTCCGGGAGGCAACTTCTCCAGCCAAACGGAAGACCCCGCGCCCCTTTTTTAGGGGCGCGGGGAACTGCGCGCTCAGCCACAAACGGCCTGCAGCCGGCGGAGCACCTCAGGCGCGACCTGCGGACTTCTGAGTACGCCGCGAAACAGAGTCAATGACCACCGCGGCGAGCAGCACCGCACCCGTGATCATGAACTGGATCTCACTCGCCATGCCCAGCATGTTCAGCCCCTGCTGGATCGACTGGATCACCAGCATGCCGAGCAGCGCGGACCACACCTTGCCGCGCCCGCCGAAGAGGCTCGTGCCGCCGATGACGGCCGCCGCGATCACCATCATCAGCGTGTTGCCGCCGCCGAGGCTCTTCGTCGCACCGCCGGAGAGGCTGGCGATGAAGAGGCCGCCGAACGCGGCGAGCATGCCGGAGATGGCGAAGACGGTGATCCGGATCCGGTCGACGTTGATGCCGGCCCGGCGCGCGGCCTCCGCGTTGCCGCCGACCGCGAAGACCTGGCGGCCGAAGGTGGTGCGGCGCGCCACGAAGTCCGCGATCACCAGGACGGCGAGGAAGAGCACCAGGGCCAGCGGCAGGCCGCGGGCGCCGGACGGCTCGTTCAGCTCGTACGCGGCGCCGCCCGCGAGGACGGCGACGACGGCCGTGCGCAGCACGATCTCGCTGACCGGCCGCGACGGGAGCCCGGCGGCCTTGCGGCGACGGCTGTCGAGGAGCAGGGAGCCCGCGTACGCGATGATCGCGACGGCCGCGAGGCCGTAGGCGGCGCCCTTCTCGGCGAAGAAGTGCCCGGTGAGGTCCTCGACGACGCTGCCCTCGGGCGTGTTGATGCTGCCCTCGCCGCCCATCAGCCAGATCTGCAGGCCGCTCCAGCCGAGGAAGCCGGCGAGGGTGACCACGAAGGCGGGCACGCCGATCTTGGCGAAGAAGAAGCCGTGCAGGGCGCCGATGACCAGGCCGGACAGGACGGCGATGAGCACCGACAGCCAGTCGTTCAGCTCGTGGGTGACGCTCAGCACGGCCCAGACCGCCGCGCCCATGCCGGCCACCGAGCCGACCGAGAGGTCGATCTCGCCGAGCAGCAGGACGAAGACGATGCCGACGGCCATGATGCCGAGGCCGGAGGTGAAGACCGCGATGTTCGCGAGGCTGCTCGCGTCCAGGAAGTGGTCGTTCTTCAGCTGGAAGATGACCGCGATGACGATCAGGCCGACGACGACGGGCAGTGAGCCGAGCTCACCGCCGCGCATCTTGCGCTTGAACTCGGTCCAGTAGCCGGCCAGGCCCTCCTCGCGGACGAGCAGGCGCGGGTCGACGGCGGGTGCCGGGGCGGCCGGGGCGGGGGCGTCGGTCGCGGGCCCCGAGTCCTTGCCGGTGGGGGTCTTGGCGAGGTCGCTCACTTCGCGTCCTCCTTCGTCGCCGTGGCCGTGCGCGCCCTGCGGCGGGTGACGGCGTTGTCCGTCGCGCCGGTGATGGCGGCGATGATCTCTTCGTTGGTGGTGTCGGCGACGGAGAACGTGCCGTTGTTGCGGCCGAGCCGCAGCACAGCGACGCGGTCCGCGACGGCCTTCACGTCGGCCATGTTGTGGCTGATGAGGATCACTCCGTGGCCGCGCTCGCGCAGCCGCTCGACGAGGTCGAGGACCTGCGCGGTCTGCTCGACGCCGAGGGCCGCGGTGGGCTCGTCGAGGATGACGACCTTGGGGTCGCCGACGAGCGCGCGGGCGATGGCGACGACCTGGCGCTGGCCTCCGGAGAGCGCCGCGACCGGGATGCGGACGCTGGGGATGCGGATGGAGAGCGTGTCGAGGAGTTCCTTGGCCCGCTTCTCCATCTTGATCTCGTCGAGGACGGAGGCCGTCTTCAGCTCGCTGCCGAGGAACAGGTTGGCGACGACGTCGAGGTTGTCGCAGAGGGCGAGGTCCTGGTAGACGGTGGCGACGCCGAGGTTCTGGGCGTCGTGCGGGCGCCCGATGCGGACCGGCCTGCCCTCCCACTCGATGGTGCCGTCGTCGATCGGGTGGACGCCCGAGATCGTCTTGACGAGGGTGGACTTGCCGGCGCCGTTGTCGCCGACCAGGGCGACCACCTCACCGGTGTGGATTTCGAGGTCTACGTCCGTGAGCGCCTGGACGGCGCCGAACCGCTTGGAGACCCCGCGCAACGCCAGCACGGGCGTAGCGGACACGTGAATCATCTCCTTCGCCGCCTGACCGGCGGGGAATGGTGGTGCAGCAAGGGCAGGGCCGGTGCCCGCCCCCCGTCTGCGGGGCGGAGTGAATGGGGCGAGCACCGGACCGGTACTGGAATGCCGTCCCGTACGGGGGCCGCTCGGGAGCGCTCTCGCGCGCCCGCGGGCCGCATCTCGTGCGGCCCGGGGACCGCATCTCGTACGAACGGATTTACCGCAAACGGGAGTTACTTGATACCCGCGGTGTCGCACGCCTTCTTGTACTGGGCGGTGCAGATCTCGCTGACCTTGTACACCTTGTCCTTGACGATGGTGTCCGCGACCTCGTCCTTGGTGATCGCCTGCGCGTCGTACAGCTTGGCCGGGATGCCCTTGAAGTCGCCGCTCAGCGAGTCGACCTTGCGGTCGGTGAGGGTGTCGATGCTCTTGCCCTTGAGCAGGTTCACGGCGATCTCGGCGGTGGTCTCGGCCTCCGGCCGGATCTGCTTGTAGATCGTGTAGTCCTGGTCGCCGCTCAGCAGGCGCTGCACGCCCGCGAGTTCGGCGTCCTGGCCGCCGACCGGGACCTTGATGCCGCGCTGCTTGAGGGCGGTGATCACGCCGCCCGCCATGCCGTCGTTGGCGGCGTAGACGCCCTGGATGCCGTCCTTGCCGAGCTTGTCGATCGCGGAGGACATCTTCTTGTTCGCCTCGTCGGGCGACCAGTCCGGGATGTCCTGCTCGTACGCGATCTTCTTGACCTTCTTGTCGAGCACCGAGTGGGCGCCCTTCTTGAAGAAGGGGGCGTTCGGGTCGGTCGGCGAGCCGTTGATCATGACGACGTTGGCGTCCTTGGCCGCGGAGCCGAGCGCCTTGACCATGGCCCCGCCCTGGAGGCGGCCGATCTTCTCGTTGTCGTACGAGACGTAGGCGGCGAGGGGGCCCTCGGCGAGGCGGTCGTACGCGACGACCTTCACGCCCTGCTTCTCGGCCTGCTTGACCCACGACTTGGTCGACTTGTAGTCGACCGCGTCCAGGATGATCACCTTGACGCCCTGGGTGACGAGGGCGTCGAACTGCTTCTTCTGGTTCTCGATGTCCTGAGCGGCGTTGTTGTACTTGACCTTGCAGTCCGAGCAGAGTTCCTTGATCTTCGCCTCCATGATGGGGCGGTCGAAGGTCTCGTAGCGCGTGGTCTTGTTCTCGGGGAGCAGCAGACCGATGGTCTTGCCGTCGCCGCCGCTGCCCTTGTCGTCGTCGCCGTCTCCGGCCTTGCCACAGGCGGTCATGGCGAGTGCCATCGAAACCGCGGCCGTGCCTATGACGACGCGACGCGTCATTGCGTTCATGGTGGGGTGCCTCCCTGACGAGGCCGCGTCGTTGCGGCCGAGGTGGCTCGAAGTCAACTCGGCCGCCACACCAGCGTCAAGGAGTAAATCCTTAACGAGATGACAACGGTGCCATGCGTTATCTAAGTGAAGGCAGGCGCGCCCGCAGGCAGTGTTCCGTCCAAAAGGGTCGAATCCCCCATCTCGCTGAGTGCGAGCGCCAGCGCGCCGAGCACCTCGGCGCGGCCGCCGAGCGCCCCGGGCAGGACCGACAGCTGACGCGCCGCGCTCGGGATCGCATACCGCCCGACGGACTCCCTGATGGGTCCGAGCACCAGCTCACCGGCCTCGGCGAGGTCACCGCCGAGCACGACACGGGAGGGGTTGAGGAGGTTGCAGAGGTTCGCGACGCCACTGCCGATGTGCCGCCCGACGTCGGCGATCACGCGCCGGCAACCGGGGTCGCCGTCGCGCGCGAGGCCGACCACCCGCTCCATGGTCAGGTCGGTGCCGTGGCTCGACTGGAGGAGCGGCAGGACATAGCGGGCGGCGGTGAAGGTCTCCAGGCAGCCGCGGTTGCCGCAGCGGCAGACCGGGCCCGACTCGTCGAGCGTGATGTGCCCGATCTCCCCGGCCGTGCCGCCGGGGCCGCGGTAGATCCGCCCGCTGATCACGAGCCCGGCGCCGACACCGCTCGCGACCTTGATGTACGCGAGGTCCCTGACCCCCCGGCCGCTCCCCCAGACCAGCTCGCCGAGCGCGCCCAGGTTGGCGTCGTTGTCGACGTGCACCGGCACGCCGAGGCGGCCCCCGAGCTCCTCGGCGGGCTTGGTGCCGGTCCAGCCCGGCAGGATCGACGTGGAGCCGAGGGTCCCGGACTCGACGTCGATGGGCCCCGGCACGCCGAGCCCCACTCCGGCGATCTTCGTACGGTCCACTCCGGTGGCCGCGATCAGCCTGCTGACCAGTTGCTCGGCCCGGTCGAAGCCCTGCGCGGCGGACGCGTCGACGTCCAGCGGCTCGGACTCCTCGGCGAGCACCTGGTGGGCGAGGTTGCCGACCGCCACGCGCAGGTGCGTATGGCCGAAGTCGACGCCGATGACGATGCCGGCGTCACCGCTGAGCGAGACGCTGCGGGCCCGCCTGCCGCCCGCCGAGGTGGGCGTGACCTCGACCGTACCGCCGTCCTTCAGTTCCCGGACGATGTTGGAGACCGTCGCGGCCGACAGGCCCGTCGTCCTCGCGATCTCCGCCTGCGTGAGCGATCCCGCGAGCCGCACGGCGCGTACGACCCGCTCCAGATTGGCCCGGTGCAGAGACGACTGCGACCCCGGAGTCTCCATTGACTCTCACCCTTTGCCCTCATTCGGGCGACCTGTGGCCTCCCGTGACACCGGCCGCAGAAACGGGTACCGGGCCATGTACAAGTTGTGAACTCCAAACTCCGCTGAAGGAGCTGCCGCAGTCAAGTCGTTGACGGAAATCAGGAGTCGGCGGAGCTCCGGTCCCGCGGCTTCCCCCGCATCCGCGACACCGCGACCCCGGAGAGGCAGAGGAGACCGCCGAGGAGCGCGAGCCAGCCGGGCACCTCACCGAGGAACAGCCACGACATGAGGATGACGAGCACCGGCACCGCGTAGGTCGTCGTGCCCATCTTCCCCGCGGTGCTGTGGGAGATCGCGTAGGCCCAAGTACTGAACGCGAGGGCGGTCGGAAAGACGCCGAGATACACCACCTGCAACGTCGCCGACGCCGGGGCCCGGCCCACCTCCGACACGAACTGCCCGACGAACGGCAGGCACGCCACCGCGCCGACGAGCGCGCCGAACGTCGTCACCTGCAGCGGTGTGGCGTGCTTCAGCGTCGGCTTCTGCAGCACCACGCCCACCGCGTACACCACCGCAGCGAGCAGGCACAGCAGCACGCCGAGCAGCGAGGACCCGCCGCCGCCCGACGACGTGGCGAGCCCGACCACCACGGCCCCGGCGAACGAGACCGTCATGCCGGCCATCAGCTTGGGCGGGAAGCCCTCCTTGAGCAGCCAACCGCCGAGAAGTGCCATCAGGATCGGCCCGACATTGACGATCATGGAGGCCGTACCGGCGTCCACCTCCCGCTCGCCCCAGTTCAGCGCGACCATGTACGCGCCGAACCAGAGGGCGCCCGACGCGGCGATGCCGAGCCAGGCCTCGCGGGGCGGGAACCCCTCGCGCCGGACCAGCAGGATGGCGCCCAGCACGAGGGATGCCACCGCGAGCCGGCCGAAGGCGAGCGCGCCGGGTCCGAAGTGCTCGCCGGAGCTGCGGATCGAGATGAACGACGAGGCCCACAGCACCACCGTGACGGAGGCCGCCGCGAGCACGCGGCCGTCGTTCTTCTTCGGCTGCTCCTGCTTCTCGGGCCGCGCCGGCTTCTCCGCCCCTTGCGCCGCCGCTGTTGTTCCGGACTGTCGGCTCACGTTCGTGTCCTCCTGGAAGTCACCGGGTCCGGGCCCGCGGTGGGGGTGGGGGTCGGGGTTGCGGGGTCGGGCAGCAGGAGTACGTAACGGATCTCCTGCCGGTACGCGGGCAGCAGCACCTGCGACGTGACGGTGATCTCGTCCGCCGAGACGTGCGGGAGGCGCAGTCGGAAGCGGTGGCCCTGCCGGTAGGCGATGACGTTGAGGTCCTGGCTCCATCTGCTCCGGCACTCGGGGTCGTCGAGCACTTCGTCGAGGAGCGCGCCGAGTTGACGGTCGCCGCGGCTCGTCACCAGCGCGAAGCGCAGCTGGGCGAGGTAGACGGCGGCGTGGCCCGGCCAGTCGGTGAGCTGCTCGCGCGCCTCGGGCGAGAGGAGGACCCAGCGCAGGAGATTGGCGCCGGGCTCCAGGACCCAGGGGAACCAGGTGGCCATGGTCCGCGTGTGGTCAAGGATGTTCCAGGCCTGGTCGACGAGGTAGGCGGGGAACTGCTCCTGCGTGGCGAGGAGTTGGGAGAGGGCGCACCGGGGCGCTCCGTCGACTCTGCGGCCGGGCGTGAGCGGGTCGGCGTCGGCGTGCACGTTCCCGTACAGGGCGAGGCGTTCGTCCGGGCCGAGCGCCAGCGCCGCGGAGAGCCGCATGAGCGCGTCGGGGGTGAGCGGCACGCCCGCGTCGCTCTCCAGATTGCGGTACCAGCGCTCGCTCACTTCCATGCGCCGGGCGACTTCTTTCTGGGGCAACGGCTTGCCGCGCTGCATTTTCTTTCCGGCGGTGGCCCGCCACGCACGCAACAAGTCCGGGAGCCTCGCGGTGTGCTGAACCACCTGGAATTACCTCTCAGTTGCGCCATACACGCGTCATGCACGGGCCCGAAATGGAAACGGGCCCGCCGAAACAAGATCATCACGACCGAGCCCGCATACTACCTTCACTCCCAGAGCACGCAGTGTGATCTCCGGCACCCGCACCCGGGGTTTCGCCGATGTGCGCCGCGGCAGCACGGGCCGCCCAACGACCGGCAAATATTTGCCGGTTACTGACCCTCGCAATTCTACTGCAGACCCCGTGACACCTGCGGCACTTGCCCGACCCGTCCCCTTTGCGGGTAGGCAATCCCAAGACGCGCCGTATTCGGACGGCCACGCCATTCGGCGCGAGGCGGCAGATATTTGCCGCTTGACGGTGATCGTTTTTGGCTGGAAGCATCACCGCCAGCTGTCACGGAGAACGTTTCCGATTCGTTCCGTCTCCGATTCCTTCTCCCATTCCTTCTACGCTCCCTTCTCCGTTTCACTCCTGTCTCCGTTTCGTTTCCGTTTCTGTTTCGCTTCCGTTTCAGGCCGAAACCCCATCTCATGGAGAGTTACCCGTGCAGGCGGTCGACACCCTTTTGAAGCGGGCGTGCGAGAAATTCGCTGACGCGACCGCGATCACCTCTTCTGCCGATTCGATGTCGTACTCCGCACTGTTGGCACGCGCCGGACAGGTGGCGGACGAGCTGCGGGCGCTGGACATCGGCAGGGGCCATGTCGTCGGCATTCTCGGGCGGCGCGGCGCGTCGGCCGTCGTGGCCGTCCTCGGCGTGTGGATGTCCGGGGCGATCGTCATGCTCGTCGACGACTCACTGCCCGAAGTGCGGCGCGAGACGATGCTGAATTCCGGGCCGGCCCGGGCGACCGTCGACTGTACGGACGGCCACCGCGTCGCACTGCGGCCTCTCGCCTCCGGGCAGGAGGGCGCCACGCCCGCGGACCTCGACGACGAGGACTACGCGTACATCGCCTTCACCTCGGGATCCACCGGGCAGCCCAAGGCGATCGTCGGCAGCCACACGGGTCTCTCCCATTTCCTGGAGTGGCAGTCGCGCGAATTCGGCATCGGCCCGCACGACCGTTTCGCCCACCTCACCAACCTCTCCTTCGACGTCTGGTTCCGGGACGCCCTGACGCCCCTGATATCCGGCGCGACGCTGTGCGTCCCGGACGAGCGGCACCTCGACGCCGACGGCGTCCTCGCATTCCTGCGCCACCACGAGATCACCGGATTCCACCTGGTCCCCTCGCTCGCCAAGGTGTGGCTGTCCGCCGCCGCGCAGACCGCGCCGCTGCCCGCCGTCCGCCTCTCCTTCTTCGCGGGCGAACCGCTGGACGGCGCCCTGGTGAGCAGCTGGCAGACGCTGTTCCCCGACTGCCAGGTCGTGAACCTCTACGGCCCCACCGAGACGACGCTGGCCCAGCACTTCCACCGGGTGCCGCGCGACCCGGCCCCGGGCATCCAGCCCGTGGGCCGCAACCTCCCCGGCTCGCGCAGCCATGTCCTGGACGACAAGGGGGAGTTGTGCCCGGACGGCACCGCCGGTGAGATCCACATCGCCGCCGACCACCCCTCGCACGGGTATCTGGTCGACGGCCGGATGGTCTCGCCCTTCGTCGAGCTGCGGATCGACGGGGAGCGGGTCCTCGCCTATCCGACCGGGGACCTCGGACGGCGTGCCGCGGACGGCGGCCTTGAGGTCCTCGGCCGCGCCGACGACCAGATCAAGATCGCCGGTGTCCGCATCGAACTGCAGGAGGTCCGCTCCGCGATCCAGTCGCACCCGAGCGTCCGCGACGCGTTCGTCTGCGCCCAGGAGGACCGGTTCACCAAGGTCGTCGTCGCCGTCGTGGAGGGCGACGCCTCGGCCGAACGCGAGCTCCGCGACTACCTCGGCGGGCGCCTGATGAGCGTCATGCTCCCGGCCGCCTTCCTCTTCCTGCCCGAGCTCCCGAAGCTGCCCAACGGAAAGGCCGACCGGAAGGCGCTCTCGGAGGCCGCCCGGGTCCACGTCCAGGAGCGGGCCCGGCGCGCCGCCGAGGAGCGCGCCACCGCCGCACAGGAGCCGGGCGCGCGGGGCCGCTCGGTCGCCGACCGGCTCGAACGCATCTGGCTCGACGTGGCGGGTGGCGGGGCGGGACCGCTGGCCGACCGCGAGGCGAACTTCTTCGACGTCGGCGGGACCTCGCTGACCATCGTGGTCCTCCACGCCGAGCTGCAGCGCGAGTTCGGCGTCCGCTTCCCGCTCGTCCGCCTCTTCGAGCACGCGTCCTTCAACGCCCAGCGGCGCTTCCTCACCTCCGTGACCGACGAGCCGCGCGACCGCGTGCCGAGCGCCCCGGCCACCGCGGGCCGCGCCACGCGGAGCCGTGTGCTGTCGACCCGGCGCGCCCGCCGCCGCCCGTAACCACTCCCTTTACCCGAGCAAGGATGAACATGGAAAGTGACGACGAGCTGATCGCCATCGTGTCGATGGAGTGCAGGCTGCCGCAGGCCGACGGCGTCGACGAGTTCTGGCGGAAGCTGGTGGCCGGCGAGAGCGCCCTCAGGGACCTCACGGACGCGGAGGTCGCCTCGGCCGGCGTCCCGGCGGACCAGCGCTCGCGCCCCGACTACGTAAAGCGGGCCGGAGTCCTCGACGGCCTCGCCGAGTTCGACTCCACGTACTTCGGCTACTCGCCGCGCGAAGCGGACATCCTCGACGTGCAGCAGCGCCTCATGCTGGAGTCGTCGGTGTCGCTCCTGGAGCGGGCCAACATCGATCCGCACCGCACGCACCAGCGCATCGGCGTCTTCGCCGGCTCCGGGATGAGCACCTACCTCTTCGGTGCCCTGCGCCGCCGGGACCTGGTCGAATCGCTCGGCGAGATGGTCATCCGGCACGGCAACGACAAGGACTTCCTCGCGACGCGGACCTCGTACAAGCTGAATCTGCGCGGCCCCAGCGTCAATGTGCAGACCGCGTGCTCGACCGGTCTCGTGGCCGTCCACTCCGCCGTGCAGAGCCTGCTCCTGAACGAGTGCGACGCGGCCATCGCCGGGGCGGTGCACGTGCGCCTGCCGCAGCACGCCGGGTACCGGTACCAGGTCGGTGGCGTGCTCTCGCCCGACGGGGTCTGCCGGCCCTTCGACTCCGGCGCCAACGGCACCGTCTTCACCAACGGCATCGGGCTCGTCCTGCTGAAGCGGCTGCGCGACGCGGTGGCCGACGGCGACGAGGTGCACGCCGTGATCGCCGCCTCCGCGGTGAACAACGACGGGGCGGAGAAGGTGAGTTTCACCGCCCCCAGCGTCTCCGGCCAGGTCGACGTGTTGAGCGACGCCCTCCAGATCTCGGGCGCCAAGCAGACGGACATCACGTACATCGAGGCGCACGGCACCGGGACCGCGCTCGGGGACCCCATCGAGATCGAGGCGATCAAGCAGGCGTACGGCCTCGACGGCGACCCCTGCGGCATCGGCTCGCTCAAGGGGAACTTCGGCCACCTCAACATCGCCGCGGGCATCATCGGCCTGATCAAGGCGGCGCTGGTCCTCAAGCACAAGTACGTGCCGCCGACGGTGAACGTCGACGAGGTCAACCCGGCCCTCGATCTCGACGGTTCGCGCTACTTCGTCACCACCGAGGGCCTGCCCCTCGACGGTGACACGGAGAACTGGGTCGGGGTGAGCGCCTTCGGCATGGGCGGTACGAACGGCCACGTCATCCTCAAGAGCTTCGAGCAGGACCCGGCCGAGCCCGCCGACGCGCCCGCCGCCGCCCCCGGAACCGCCGGAGGGCCGAGTGTCCTCACCTTCTCGGCACGGTCGGAGGACGCCCTCCGCAACCAGGCCGCCGCGCTGGCCGACCACCTCGCCACGCACCCGGACGCCTCCCTCGCCGCGTCCGCGTACACGCTGCGCGAAGGCAGGACGCTGCACCCCTACCGCGCGTCGCTGGCCGCCGTCGACCGGGCCGAGGCGATCACCCGGCTGCGCTCCGGGCGCTACCACCGGGGAGCCGAGGCGGACCCGGCCGGTATCGCGTTCGTCTTCGCCGGACAGGGGACGCAGCGCCGGGCGATGGGCGCCGCGCTCACCGCGACGAACGAGCACTTCGCCCGGCGCCTCGACGAGGCCGTCGACGCGGTGAACGAGCACACGGACTTCGACGTGCGGGCCCACCTCGGCCCCGACGGCGAGGTCGACGGCATCGACACCTCCGTGGCCCAGCCGCTCCTGTTCGCCGTCGAGTACGCCCTGGCGACCGCGCTGATCGACGCGGGCGTCCGGCCCGGCCACGTCCTCGGCCACAGCCTCGGCGAGATCGTCGCCGCGACCGTCGCGGGCGTCTTCGACCTGCGGTCGGCGGCGGCGCTCGTCGCGACCCGGGCGCGGCTCATGGGGCGCTGCCCGACCGGGGCGATGCTCGCGGTGGACCGCCTCGACGCGTTCGCGGACCTGCTGGCCGGCGGCGACCTCGTGGTCGCCGCGACCAACTCCCCCGCGCAGCACGTGCTGTCCGGCACCCACGAGGCCGTCGACGCGGCCGCCGCGCGCGCCGCCGACGCCGGGGTCCGTCACCAGCGCCTCGCGACGTCGCACGCCTTCCACTCGCCGCTCATGCGGGACGCCGCGGACGCGTTCCGCGAGTTCCTCGGCACCGTCACCCTGCGCGCGCCGCGCATTCCGCTGGTCTCGAACATCACCGGCCGCCTCCTCACCGAGTACGAGGCCAGGAGCCCGCACTACTGGGCGGACCACCTGCTGCGCCCCGTCGACTTCGCCGGGTCGATGGAGACGCTGCGGGAGGCGGGCGTGCACAGGTTCATCGAGATCGGCTCCGGCCGCTCGATGAGCAACCTGGTGCGGGCCAACCTCGCGTCCGAGTCCGGTACGGACCTCGAACTCGCGCAGACGCTGGGCGAGTCGGAGAACGAGGAGGAGGCGTTCGCGGACGCGGTCGCGCTCGGCTGGGCCGCCGACCCCGAGGTGCCCATCGAGGAGTACGCGAGCGCTCCGCGGATGGTGTCCCTGCCGACGTACGCGTTCGAACGGCAGGTGCACTGGGTGGAGCCGGCGCTCGGGTTCGGGACGGAGGACGCCGGCGCTGTCGCCGTTGCCGCCGATGACGCCACCCCTGCGACCAGGACCCCGGCCGTTCCCGCGTCCGCGCCCGCGCCTTCGGCAACGACTGCCGACGACGACCTCGACGGGCCGACCGAAGAGATCCGCAAGGTCGTCGCGAAGATCTTCGAGACCTTCCTCGGCGGCCCGGCCGCCGACCACGACCGCGAGTTCTTCGAGCTCGGCGGGAACTCGCTCATGGCCATCCAGCTGATCAACAAGCTGCGCGAGACGTTCGAACTGGACTTCTCCGTGCGGGACTTCTACGAGAACAGCTCGGTCGCGGCCACCACGAACGTCATCAAGTCACTGCTGCTCCAGGAGCCCGCCCGTGTCTGACAGTCCCTTCCTCGACGCCGGACGGCTCGCGAGCCTCAAGGCCCGGCTCAGGTCCGGGTCAGGGGCCGAGCCCGACGCCGACGCCCCTCCGCCGCCGTCCCTGCCCGACCTGGGCGTCATCTTCTTCTCCGGGCTGAGCGGCGACAGCGACCCCTACGATCTGCTGCTCGAAGTCTCCCGCTATGTCGACGGGGCCGGGTTCGGCGCCATCTGGACCCCGGAGCGGCACTTCACCGACGCGGGCGGCGCCTACCCCAACCCGGCCGTCCTCGGCGCCGCCCTCGCGATGATCACCGAGAACGTGCGGATCAGGGCGGGCAGCATCAACCTCCCGCTCCACAACGTCCTGCGCGCCGCCGAGGAGTGGGCGCTCGTGGACAACCTGTCCGGCGGGCGTGTGGACCTAGCGGTGGCGCCCGGCTGGCACGCGCGGGACTTCGTCCTGAACCCCGACGCGTTCGAGGACCGGGCCCAGGTGCTCAACCGGTCGCGCGAGCAGCTGCAGGACCTGTGGCGCGGGAACACCGTCCCGCGCACCGACGCCCTCGGCGAGAGCCACGACATCCTGACGTTCCCGCGGCCCGTCCAGCCGGAGCTGCCCGTCTGGCTGACCTCGTCCAAGAGCGAGGACGCCTGGCGGTTCGCGGGCGAGAACGGCTTCAACGTCCTGTCGGCGCTCATCAACTTCGGCCCTCCCGAACTGAAGAAGCGGATCGACATCTACCGCGAGGCGCGGGCCCGGGTGGGGCTCGACCCCGACGCCGGCGTCGTGTCGCTGATGCTGCACACCTACGTGGGCGCCGACATGGACGAGGCCGTGGAGACGGTCAGGCCGGCCATGACCGAGTACCTGAGCTCGTTCGTCACCCAGCACGCGACCTCCGGCCAGAGCGAGTCGCGCGACAAGTCCGAGACCCTGCGGAGCCTCGACAGGGACCGCCAGGAATTCCTGGAGATGGTCTTCCAGCGGTACGTCACGTCGAGCTCGCTGATCGGCGACGTCAAGCAGGCCCGCGCGACCCTTGAGGGCTTCCACGAGATGGGCGTGGACGAGGTCGCCTGCCTCGTCGACTTCGGCCTTTCCAAGGACGAGGTGCTCGCGAGCCTCGCCCGACTCTCCCCGCTGCTCCGCGAGAAGGGGGCCTGAGCCGTGAAGACGTACAGCTTCGAGGGCATCGAGCCACGCATCCACCCCAGCGTCTACGCCTTCGACGACGTCGTGGTGATCGGGGACGTCGAGATCGAGGAGGGCGTCAGCCTCTGGCCCGGCGTGACCGTGCGCGGCGACAAGGGCAGTGTGCGGATCGGCCGCGGGTCGAACGTCCAGGACCACGCGATGCTGCACTCCGACCCGGGGCAGCCGCTGACCATCGGGCCCGACGTGACGATCGCCCACAGCGCGGTGCTGCACGGCTGCTCGGTCGGCGCCGGAACGGTCGTCGGGATCGGCGCGGTCCTGCTGAACGGCGTGTCGGTCGGGGCGAGTTCACGGGTCTCCGCGGGTGTGGTGCTCAGCGCCGGGCCCGTCCGCCCGCCCAGGAGCCTCATCGCGGGCAACCCCGCGACCGTCCTGATGACGCTCAGCGACAGCGACGTGGCCGTGCTCGACGAGACGGCCGCCGAGTACCGGGAGCTGGCCGCGCGGTACCGCGCGGGCCTGCGGCCCCTCGGCCCCCGCCCCGAGGCGGCCGGCGTTGTCGACTAGCGCACGCGAGCGCGGGACCCTCCGCGTCGGGTTCCAGCGGCACACCCCACCGTTCTCCTACGCCGCCCCTGACACGGCCGGCACGGCGTTCGAGCCCGTCGGCTACTCCGTCGATCTGGCCCGGCTCGTTCTCGCCCGGGTCTTCGACGGTACGCCGTCCGCCCCGTCCCTCGAAGCCGTCGAGGTCACGTCCGCCACGCGGGAAGGGCTCCTCATCGAGGGCCGCATCGACATCGAGTGCGGGTCGACGACCATCACGGAAGACCGGCTGCGGCGCCATGCGTTCAGCAGGCCGATCTTCCGGACCTCGCACCGGGTCGCCGTGAAGTCCGGTGCGCGGACGGGCCCGCTGCGGGTGGTCGGCATCCAGGGTTCGACGAGCCAGGCCGCGCTCGAAAGCGCACCCGATCCGGGCTTCGCCTTCACCTTCACCGGTGTGCCGTCCATCGGGGCGGCCCTGGACGCCTTCCTCGACGACCCGCTCATCGACGCGATGGTGGCGGACGAGGTGATCCTGCGGACCCTGCTGCGCGGCGACAGGGCCCGGGACGACATCAGCCTGCTCGACGTGCGGCTCGGCGAGGAGTCGTACGGATTCATGATGCGGAAGGACGACCAGGAGTTCGTCCGTGCCGTCGATGCCGCGCTGGCCGACGTGTTCGCGTCCGACACGTACCCGAAGCTCCTCGACACGTGGTTCGCCGACGAGCTCCCCGACCGGAACAGGCACTTCGATGAAACCCATTAAGACCGCCCCGACCGCCCCGAACGTCCCGACCGCCCTGTCCGCGCTGCAGGACACGTTCAAGGACGTCATGGCCTGCGTGGCGACGCCCGTGTCGATCGTGACGGCCCTGGCCCACAACGGCGCGCCGTGCGGTGCGACCGTCAGCGCCTTCTCCTCCTTGTCGGTCTCCCCGCCGATGGTCCTGATCAGCCTGGACAGGCGGTCGCGGACGCTTGAGGTGATCCGTGAGTCGGGCCGGTTCGGGCTCAACGTGCTCGGCGCCGACCAGGGCGACCTGGCGATGTCGTTCGCGTCCAAGGGCGGCGCCGACAAGTTCCGCGGGACGTCCTGGAGCATCGAGCACGGCCTGCCTCGCGTCTCCCGCGCGTCGGCGTGGATCGCCTCGACCGTGGCCGACTTCGCGGACGGCGGCGACCACGTCATCGTGCTCGGTCGCGTCGACGCCGCGGAGGCCGCGGCGGGCAGGGCGCCGCTGGTCTACCACCGGCGCCGCTTCGGGACCCACCAGCCGTACCACGACCCCGCCCGGGGGGTGCCGGCATGACGCACCGGGTCAGGATCGGGCTCCTCGGCTGCGGCACGGTGGGGGCGGACTTCGCCGGGCTGCTGGTCGAGCGGCGGGCGGCGGTCGAGTCCGTCACGGGCCTGTCCCTGGAGCTCGTACGGATAGCGGTGCGCGATCCGCTCAAGCCGCGGCCGCCCGCGCTGGCCGCGGAGCTGTTCACCGGCGACGCCCACGACGTGGTCAAGGCCGACGACGTCGACCTCGTGGTGGAGCTGATCGGCGGCACGTCGGCCGCCGCCGAGCTGGTCATGGCGGCGCTGGACGCCGGGAAACCGGTGGTGACCGCCAACAAGGAGCTCATCGCGAGCGCGGGCCCCGACCTGTTCGCCGCGGCCGACCGGGCCGGCGTCGACCTCTTCTTCGAGGCCGCAGCGGTGGCCGCGGTGCCCATCCTGCGCCCCCTGCGGGAGTCCTTGCAGGCGGAGGACGTGACGCGGGTGGTCGGCATCGTCAACGGCACCACCAACTACATGCTGACCCGGATGACGGCCGACGGCCTCGACTTCGACGAGGCGCTGGCGCAGGCGCAGCGGCTGGGGTACGCGGAGCCCGACGCGACCGCCGACGTCGAGGGCGCCGACGCGGCGTCCAAGATCGCCATCCTCGCCTCGCTGGCCTTCAACCGGTCGGTCGTGGCGGACGACGTCAGCAGGGAGGGCATCGCGGGTCTCGACCGGGAGGACTTCGAGCTGGCCGACCGGTTCGGGTTCGACATCAAGCTCCTCGCCGTGGCGGAGCGCTTCCCCGGGGGCGGGGCGGTGGGCGCCCAGGTCTTCCCCGCCCTGATCGGGCGCGAGCACCCGCTGGCCAGCGTCCGTGACAGCTTCAACGCGGTGTTCCTCACCACGTCCGCCGCCGGTGAGCTCATGTTCTACGGGCACGGGGCGGGCCCGCGCCCGTCCGCGTCGGCGATCCTCGGCGATGTGGCGGGCGCGGCGGAGCAGCTGGTGCGGGGCACGCACCGGCGCGTCCCCGTCGGCCCGCCCGCGGTCGTGCGGCCGACGCGGGACCTGGTGCACTCGTACTACGTCCGCGCGGATGTCGACGAGGCGCCGGGCGTCCTGTCCGAGGTGACGGGGGTGTTCGCGCGGCACGGCGTGTCGATCCGCACGGTCGACCAGCACGGCTCGGAGTCGCGGGCGCGCATCGTGTTCATCACGTTCCCCGCGCCCGAGCACGCGCTGCACGCCGCGCTGGACGAGCTGCGGGGCCTGGGCCAGGTGCGGCGGGTGGGCCGGGTGCTGCGCATCCACAAGTAGCCCGCACCGGCGGCCCGTTGACGCCGCACCGACGGCAACAGCACAGAAGCACGACACAGCACAACACAGCACCAGAGGAGTCCCACCATGTCCCAGCCGATCCAGCTCGTCATCCACATCACCACCCAGCCGGGCCGCGGCAAGGAGCAGATCGCCGCCTTCGAGCGTCTCGCGCCGCTCGTCCGGGCCGAGGACGGCTGCCTGCAGTACGACCTGCACCAGGTGAGCGGCGAGCCCGACCGGTTCGTGCTCATCGAGCGGTGGGCGTCGCAGGAGGCGCTCGACGCGCACGACGCCACGCCGCACATGGTCGAGGCCGACGCGGCGAGCCCCGCGTTCCGCGCCGGTCCCGCCCAGGTCGTACGACTCGACGCCGAGCCGCTGGCCTGACCCGCACCCGTACCCGAAGAACGGCCGTCCGGATCCCTCCGGACGGCCGTTCCGCGTGTCCGTCGGCTACTTGACGGACCCTGCCGTGAGACCCGAGACCACGTGCTTCTCGATGAAGGCGAACAGCACGATGACCGGCACGATCGCCACGACGGACGCGGCGAAGAGGTAGTTCCACTGCACCGTGTAGTTGCCGATGAAGTTGTTGATGCCGACCGTCAGGGGCTGCTTGTCCGGTTCGGTGGTCAGGGTGAGGCCCATCACGAACTCGTTCCAGGACGTGATGAAGGTGAAGATCACGGCTGTGACGACGCCCGGCAGGGCGAGCGGCAGCGTCACCCTGATCATGGCTCCGAAGCGGCTGGTGCCGTCGACCATGGCGGCCTCCTCCAGCTCCGGTGGGATGGAGCTGATGTAGGCCGTCAGGATCCATACGGCGAAGGCGAGGTTGAACGCCGCGTTGGTGAGGATCAGCGTCCAGACCGAGTTGAGCATGTCCAGCTGGTGGAACTGGCGGTAGAGGCCGACCAGGAGCGCCGTGGGCTGGAACATCTGGGTGACGAGGACGAGGAGCAGGAAGAGCTTGCGGCCGCGGTAGCGCATGCGGGCCGTGTAGTAGGCGGCGGGCAGCGAGACGAGCAGGACCAGCAGGGTGGCGCCGCCGGCGACGAGCAGCGTCACCTGGAGGTTCTGGCCGAGCTCGGACTCCTTCCACACGTCGACGAAGTTGGCCCACTCCAGGTTCTGCGGCAGGTACGTGCGGTCGCGGAGCTCCTCCTTGGGGCGGAGCGCGGTGACGATCATCTCCAGGTACGGCGCGAGGAAGACCGCGGCGAGGAGCCACGCGCAGGCCGTGATGACCAGGGTGCGGGGCCGGAAGGCGCGCCGGGGCTTCCTGGGTCCGCCGTCCTTCCGGGGCGCGGGGCGGGTCGCCGTCGCGGTGGCCATCAGTCCTCCTCGTTCCACCGGCTGACCTTCAGGAAGATCAGCACGAGCACCACGACCATCAGGAAGTTGACGACCGACATGGCCGCGGACTCGCCGATGTCGGTCTCCTTCAGCTTGTACATGAACACCATCGACGTGGAGGTGTCGTAGCCCGGACCGCCCTGGGTCATGGCCCAGATGATCGGGAAGGAGTTGAAGACGTTGATGAGGTTGATGACGACGCCGACGAGGAAGGCGGGCCGCAGCATCGGGAGCGTGATGTGGCGGTACGTCTGCCAGGTCCCCGCCCCGTCGATGCGCGACGCCTCGTAGACGTCGTGCGGGATGGTCTGCAGGCCCGCAAGGAGCGTGTACGTGGTGAAGGGGAGCGACACGAAGACGGCGACGGCCATCATCCACGGCCAGGCGGTCTCCGGCTTGCCGAGCCAGTCCTTGGAGCTGTCGATGAGGCCGAGGTCGAGCATCAGCGTGTTGAGGACGCCCGCGGTCTGGTTGAGCATCCACTTGAAGCCGATGGCGGTCATCAGGACGGATGCCGCCCAGGGGGCGATGAGCGCCCAGCGGGTGATGCGGCGGCCGGGGAACTTCTGGTTGAACAGCTGGGCGAGGGCGAGCGAGAGCAGCATCGTCGCGGTGACGACGACGATCGTCCAGATCACGGTCCACGTGAGGACGGCGCCGAAGTCGCTCTCCTCGAAGAGCTTCTTGAACTTGTCGGTCCCGGCGCTGCCGCGCACCTTGCCCGAAATGGAGATGTTGAGGAACGAGGTGCGGATCAGCTCGACGACGGGCCAGACGACCACGGCGAGGATCAGCAGGATGACGGGCGCTATCCAGGGCAGCGGGCCGAGCCGGGCCAGGCCGCTGCGGCGGCTCACCGGCCTGGGTGCGCGCCCGCCCCGTCCCCGGCCGGACCCGGCCGGGGACGGAGGGGCCTTCAGCGACACGGGGACTCCCTTACTTGGCGTCGGCCGCCGCCGACTCCGCCTTCTTCTGGAGGTCGCCGAGGACCTGCTTCGGGTCGTCGGAGACGGCCTTGCCGCCGGTCTTCTTCATCTCGGCGGAGACGAGGTCCCAGGAGGTGTCGCCGAGGGGGTAGAACTCGGCGTTCGGCAGGACCTCGAAGAACGGCTCCAGGTCCTTGTGCTTGCCGTTGGTCTGCATCTCCTTGAGCGCGTCCTGCGTGACGGGCATCAGGTTGTACATCTCGTCGAACGCCAGCATCTTCTTGGAGTACGTGAAGTCCAGGAACTTCTTCACGCCCTCCTTCTCCGCGCCGCCGTCCTTGAACGCCATCATCCAGTCGGCCACGCCGAGGGTGCTCTCCAGCGGGCCCTCCTTGCCGGGGATGGGCGTGACGCCGTAGTCGACCTTGCCCTCCTTGGCCATCTGGATGAGGCTCGGGTGGCCGTTGAGCATGCCGACCTTGCCGGCCGCGAAGTCCGCGAAGGCCGTCTTGCGGTCGGTGGAGGCGGGGTTGGCGTAGGTGAGGCCGGGCTTGACCAGGTTGGTCCTGAGCCACTCGAAGGTCTCGACGTTCTGCGGGCTGTCGATCGTGTACTTGCCGTCCGCGTCGGTGTATCCGCCGCCGTTGCCGAGCTCCCACATCATCGTCTCGCCCTGGGTCTCCTCGGGGCCGAGGGGCAGGGCGTAGGGGGTCTCGGCGGCCTTCTTGGCCTTGATCTTCTTCGCGGCGTCGGCGAGTTCGGCCCACGTCTTCGGCGGGGACTTGATGCCGGCCTTCTTGAAGACGGACTTGTTGTAGAACATGACGCGGGCGGAGGAGACCCACGGGATGCCGTACTGGGTGCCGTCGACCTCGCCGGCCTTGGCGAAGGTGGGGATGAGGTTGTCGCGCGTCTTGGCGGACAGCACCTCGTCCGCCTTGTAGAGCAGGTCGTCGGCGACCTTGTCGGCGTAGCCGCCGGTCTGCAGGAGGTCGGGCTCGTTGCCCGCCTGGATCATGTTCTTGACGGACTTGTCGATCTCGTTCCAGTTGATGACCTGGACGTCGACCTTGTAGCCCTTGTTGGCCGCCTCGAACTCCTTCTTGACCTCGGCCCAGTAGACCTTGGAGGCGTTGGATGCCTTGTCCCCGTAGTCGGCGGCGACGAGCTTGATCGTCTTGCTGTCGCCGCTGTCGCTGTCGCCGCCGCAGGCGGTGAGTCCCAGCGCCATGGCGAGTGTTGCCGCGCCGGTGGCGACTATTCGGTTCCTCATGCTGTTTTCAACCCTTCGACATCGGTGTCGACTTGAGCGCTTCCAGTCGCCCCCCGCGGCGCCGTGGCGCAGACACTACTCACGGCCCGATTCACCCAGACAGGCCTAGACCACTTTCGTGGCCAAGCTGAAATCACCTGCCTCACCTGGTCACTTGAGGGCTCCCGCCGTCAGACCGGCCTGTACCTGTCGCTGGAAGACGGCGTAGACGACGAGCACCGGGAGCATGGCGATGGTGAGGCCCGCGAAGAGTGCTCCCCAGTCGCCCCGGTAGCCCTGCGAGACGGCGAGCGAGGCGAGTCCCTGCGGCAGCACGTAGCTCTTCTCGTCCTCGTTGTTGAGCAGCAGCGGCAGCAGGTACTGGTTCCACTGGCCGAGGAAGTTGAAGATGCCGATGCTGACGAGGCCGGGCTTGGCCATGGGCAGCATGATCTGGAAGAAGGTGCGGGTGTGCGAGGCGCCGTCGACCATCGCCGCCTCCTGCACGCCGGTCGGCAGCGTGCGGAAGAAGGAGGTCAGGAAGAAGGTGGTGAAGGGCAGTGAGTAGGCGATGTACGCGATCATCAGCCCCGGCCGGGTGTCGAGGAGGCCGAAGTTCTCCATGACCGCGAAGAGCGGGACGAGCGCCAGGATGACGGGGAACATCATGCCGCCCGCGAACAGCATGAAGACGACGCGGTTGCCGGGGAAGGTGAAGCGGGCGATGACGTAGGCCGCCATGGAGCCGAGCAGCATGGTGCCGGTCAGCGAACCGGCCAGGATGATCAGCGAGTTGACGGTGTACTGGCCGATGTTGGCCTTGTTCCACGCGTTGGTGAAGTTCTCCCAGTGGAAGGAGGCGGGCCAGCCCATCGGATCGCTGAGGATCTCGGCGGAGGGGCGGAGCGCGGTGAGGGCGACCCAGATCAGGGGCCCGGCGGCGAGGATCACCCACAGGACGAGGAAAGCGTGCGAGAAGACGTTGAGGGTGCCGCCCGTCTCCTTCTCGCGGCGGGGCGCGTCGGTGGTGGCGGGGCGGGGCGCGGTGGTGGTCGTGGTGGTCATGATGCAGCGGCTCCCGCGGTCTCAGTATTCGATCCGGTCGCGGTTCCCGACCCGCATGACGATCAGGGAGAACGCCATGCTCAGGACGAGAAGGACCACGCCGATGGAGGTGGCGTAGCCGTACTGGCCGTCCCGGAACCGTTCGTAGAGGAAGACCGGGGTCACCTTCAGGACGTGCGGCGGCACCATGACCAGGCAGATGGCGAACGTGTCGAGCGCCTGGATGCCCATGTAGATCCAGCCGGTCCGCACCGTGTCCCTGATCAGCGGGAGCGTGACGTTGAAGAAGGTGCGGGCGCGGCCGGCGCCGTCGAGCAGCGCGGCCTCGTAGATCTCCTTGGGGATGGCGCCCATCGCCGCGGAGAACAGCACGACGTAGAAGCCGACGAAGCTCCAGCTGATCACGGTGAGCAGCGCGATGAGGGCGAGCCCCTGGTCGCCGCCGAGCCAGGCGGGTCCCTCGATGCCGAACTTGTCGAGGCCGCCGTTGATCAGGCCGCTGTTGGTGTTGAAGACGCGGCCCCACACCACGGCGATGATGGCGACGGACAGGACCTGCGGGAAGAAGTAGACGACCTTGTAGACCGAGGAGCCCGCGACGCCCGCGATGGCCTGTCCCCTGCGGTGCCGGCCACCCGAGGTGATCATGAAGGCGAAGAACATGCCGAGCACGAGCGTGACGACCGGGGCGATGACCAGCAGCAGGGTGCTGACCTGCAACGAGTCCCAGAAGCGGTCGTCGTTCCACATCTTCTCGTAGTTGTCGAACCCGACGAAGTTCGCGACCGGGCCGCCGGACCAGTCGGTGAACGAGTAGTAGATCGCCTGGAGGAACGGCGAGATGACGAACAGCGCGTAGAACGCCAGCGGCACGGCCAGGAAGCCCACGATGAAGCGGTACTTGTCGAGCGTGCGGTAGCGCCGGTCGTAGCGGACGCGGCGGGGGGTGAGGCGGGGCGGCAGCAGCATCGAGACGCCGAGCAGCAGCCCGTTGGCCGGACGGGGCGGAGCGGTGGGCTCCGCCCGCTTCTTCTTCGAGGGGCGCGCGGGTGGGGGGCTGTCCACCCGGGTGTCGGTGCGCACGCCGCTCAGGCCTTCTTGACCTTGGTGACGTCGGGGTCCTTCAGGATCCGCTGGGAGGCCTTCTCCATGGTGTCCATCGCCTGCTTGGCCCCGATCTGGCCCTGCATGAACTTGTGGATCATGTTGTTGAAGTCCTCGCGGAACAGTTCGTTGTACCAGTCGTAGAACTTGGGGATCACGACGTTCTCCCCGGCCGCCTTGATCGCGGCCTGCGCGCTGGCCGCGCCCGAGGGCAGCTTCTGCCCGTCGATGGCGCCCTTCACGACCGGCATCGACCCGATCTCCCTGAAGAGGTTGAGCGCGGCCTCCTTGCTGTACATCATCCGCAGCCACTCCAGGCCGCCCTGCCGGTTCCTGGCCTTGGCGGGGACGATGAAGGGCTCACCGGCCGGGGCGAAGAGGGTGCCGAACGGCATCTTGTCGCCGGAGTCCAGGGACGGCGTCGCGCCCACCGTCATCCGGAAGTCGTCGGGCGTGGTGTCCTTGGCCTCGTTCTCCACCCAGGAACCGTTCGGCACGAAGAGGCACTTGCCCTCCTTCGTCCACGCGGTCTGCATCTCGGTGTGCGCCTCGGTGCCGTCGAAGCCGGTCAGCACGTACTTCTTGGCGACCAGTTCCTCCCAGGCCTCGAAGACGTCCTTGACCGCGTCGTGCTGCCAGGCGCCCGGCTCCAGGTAGTCCATGGCGGTGGTGACCTCGCGGCCGCCGCGCTGGGCGAACATCGCGTACATGCTGAAGAACATGTAGCGCGGGTGGCCGCCCGGGTAGCTCCAGCCGTGGATGCCCTTGGCCTTGGCCTTCTTGCAGACGGCGAGCATCTCGTCCCAGGTCTTGGGATACGAGGAGTCGAGCCCGTCCTCCAGAAGCTTCCTGGAGTACCAGTTGCCGTACACGGTCAGCGTGATGTTGAGCTGGTAGCACTCCTTGCCGCCGAAGCGGCCCATCTCCTCGACGACCGGCACGAGGGTCTCGCGCACGGTGACGTTCGGATCGTCCCAGGAAGGCGCGTCGAGCACCTCGCTCAGATCGGCCACCTGCTTGTTGTGCACCAGCTTGCCGGGGTTCATCTGGTCGGCGCCGGAGTTGTTGACGACGTCCGACGTGGGCTTGCCGCGGACGATCTTCGGCTGGACCTGGGTGGCGATCTTCTCCGTGGACTTCTGCTCCGGGTCGGACTCCGGGTACTTCTTGGCGTACATGTCCGTGACGAACTGGGCGTACTTGTCGCCGTACCCGCCGTTGAAGATGTAGACCGCGAGCCCCGCGTCCTCCTTCACGCCGAGCGGGTTCTTCTTGCTCTTCTCGCCCTTCTCGGCCTTGTTCTCCCCGCCGCCTCCGCTGGCGCACGAGCTGAGCGCCCCCACGGCCGGCACCGCGAGCAGACCGGCGGCCGCTGCCCTCTTCATGACATCACGACGGTTGACGCTGGTGGATCCCATGCTCAAGTCCTCGCCTTCTCCAGGACTCAGGCGGTGAACCGGACCCTCCCCGGCACCGCGTTGGTGTGAAGCTGGGGTCGATCGCCGGGTTCTCCCACCGGCCAGGGCAGTTGACGTCGGACGCGGACAGGTATAGTCCACTCGCGGTCGGGTGGGCAAGATCGAATACGACTTTGCCCGGCAGCCTTGTCCGAGTTGAGACCTGCGACGATCCCCGGTCGAACCTCTCGCACATCACCGCACGAAACCGTGGACTTTCGCGCCGCTTTCCATGGACTTTCCCTCGGACCACCCGAGTGGCCGGTCAAGGATCCGGGTCAGCGCCGCGCGTCGTCGCCCCGGACCCGCCGCGAGCGGGACCGCTCACGACGCACCCGGCCCACCAGGTCGGCCGCCGCCTGCGGCCAGGCACCGTGGTCGAAGCCGAACCCCGCCTCCGTCAGCCGCCCGGGCACCACCCGTCGGCTCTTCAGGAGGAGTTCGGTGTCGGAGCGCAGCGCGAAGGCACCGAGCCCGGCCATCCAGCGCGTCGCGGGCAGCCCGACCGGCATGCCCCAGGCGCCGCGCAGCACCCGCATGAACTCCCGCTGCGGCAGCGGACCTGACGCCGCGAGATTGACCGCACCGGTGATGTCGTCCCGGTCGATCAGGAACTCCACGGCACGCACGAAGTCGCGGTCGTGGATCCAGGACACGTACTGGGCGCCGCCCGCGACCGGCCCGCCGAGACCGAGCCGCGCCAGCCACAGCAGGTAGTCGAAGACGCCGCCGCGGTCGGGGCTCATCACCATCGCCGACCGCAGGGCCACCTTGCGCGTCCGCGGCGTCGCGGCCCGCTCCTGCTCCCGCTCCCAGTTCCGCGCGATCTCGACGCTGTAGGCCCAGTAGCCGGGGACACCGGGCTCGTCCCCGCCGAGCACACCGGTGGCCTCGTCGTTGGGCGCGTCGAAGCGGTGGGCGTAGATGGTCGCGGTGCTCATCTGGAGCCAGAGCCCGGGCGGCTTCCCGGCGCCGGCGATCGCCTCGCCCACCACACGTGCGGAGTCCACGCGCGAGTCCATCATGGCGCGCAGGTTCTCGTCGGTGTAGCGGCAACTGACGCTGCGCCCGGCGAGGTTGATCACGACATCGCTGCCGTCGACCTCCTCCGTCCAGGGACCGGGTGTCCGGCCGTCCCACCGGACTTCGCCGTCCCGTACCGGGCGTCGGGTCAGGACCACGACCTCGTGTCCGGCGGCGGTCAGCGCCCGCCGCAGCACACCGCCCACCTGGCCGGTCCCTCCCGGCAGCACGATCTTCACTTGGCCCTCCCCTGTCGCCCGGCCCCGTACGGCGAGCGTACGACGGGTCCGCACCCACCGCCCCGTCAGCAGCCTTGACACCACTCGGCACTTGCGGCCCTACTAGACCTTGCGCAGCGATCGTGACAACGTTGTCCAACTCGCAAGGAGGGGCTCGGGGATGCCGTACCCGGCACGCAACACCGCACGCAGATCCCGCTACAGACACCATCGTCCGGCAGCCGTCATCGGCGCGCCGGCGCTCGCGCTCGCGGTCGTCGTGGCCGCGCAGGGCGCCGCCGTCGCCGAGCCCGAGCGGCCGCCCCGTACGGAGCGGGAGTTCGCCTCGTCCTTCGAGGCGGGCGAGGCCCTGCCGGACTGGCTGAGCACCGTCGAGACGGGTCCCGACGGGAGGAAGAAGGCCTCCGGGGTGAACGGGGAGTTCAGCTCCGGGCTTCCCGGGAGCGTGAACGACCACGTCACCGAGGTCCGGGCGAGCGGCGAGAACACCGGTTCCGGCGAGGTCGCCGCGAACCTCGTCGACGGTGAGGCGACCAGCAAGTGGCTGACGTTCGCCAAGGACGGCTGGGTCGAGTTCGAGCTGGACCGGCCGGCCGAGGTCGTGACGTACGCGCTCACCTCCGCCAACGACCACGCCCCGCGCGACCCGAAGGACTGGACCCTCAAGGGTTCGAAGGACGGCAAGGACTGGAAGGTCCTCGACGAGCGCAAGGGCGAGACCTTCGACGGGCGGCACAAGACGAAGAAGTACGACTTCCAGAATGCGGAGGCGTACGCGCACTATCGCCTCGACGTCACCGCGAACAACGGTGCGAGCGACATCCTGCAACTCGCCGATCTGCAGTTGTCCGTGGGCGGCTCGGAAGCCCCCGCGCCCGAGGACATGCTGAGTCTGGTGGACCGTGGTCCGAGCGGCTCCCCCACCGCCAAGTCGCGCGCCGGGTTCACCGGGAAGCAGGCGCTGCGGTACGCGGGCAGCCACAAGGCGGACGGGCGCGGCTACTCGTACAACAAGGTCTTCGACGTCAATGTGAAGGTCGGGAGGAACACCGAGCTGGGGTATCGCGTGTTCCCCTCGATGGCGGAAGGCGACCTCGACTATCAGGCGACGAACGTCTCCGTGGACCTCGCCTTCACCGACGGCACGTACCTCAGCGATCTGAAGGCCGTCGACCAGCACGGCTTCGCGCTGACTCCGCAGGGCCAGGGCGCGTCCAAGGCGCTCTACGTCAACCAGTGGAACAACGTCGAGGCGCGCATCGGGCAGGTGGCGCGCGGCAGGACGGTGGACCGGATCCTGCTGGCGTACGACGCCCCGAAGGGGCCCGCCAAGTTCCGTGGCTGGCTCGACGACGTGTCGTTGAAGGAGAAGGCCCCGGCGAGGCCGAAGGCGCACCCCTCCGACTACGCCGACACGACGCGCGGCACCAACTCAAGCGGCGGCTTCTCGCGCGGCAACACCTTCCCGGCCACCGCGGTCCCGCACGGCTTCAACTTCTGGACGCCGGTGACCAACGCGGGCTCCCTGAGCTGGCTGTACGACTACGCGCGCGGCAACAACGACGACAACCTGCCGACGATCCAGGCGTTCAGCGCGAGCCACGAGCCGAGCCCGTGGATGGGCGACCGGCAGACGTTCCAGCTGATGCCGTCCGTCGACAAGGACACCCCGAGCGCGTCCCGCACCAAGCGGGCGCTGCCCTTCAGGCACGAGAAGGAGACGGCGCGCCCGCACCACTACGGCGTGACGTTCGAGAACGGCCTGAAGGCCGAGATGGCGCCGACCGACCACGCGGCGATGATGCGATTCACCTATCCCGGTGACGACGCGAGCGTTATCTTCGACAACGTCTCGGAGAAGGGCGGCCTGACCCTCGACAAGGAGAAGGGCGTCGTCTCCGGCTTCTCCGACGTCAAGTCCGGCCTGTCCACGGGCGCGACGCGGCTCTTCGTGTACGGCGTCTTCGACTCCCCCGTGACCGCGGGCGGCAAGCTGGACGGCGGCGGTGGCGGCGATGTCACGGGCTATCTGCGCTTCCGGCCCGGCAAGGACCGCACGGTCGACCTGCGTCTCGCGACGTCCCTCATCAGCCTGGACCAGGCGAAGGCCAACCTCGCCCAGGAGATCCCGTCCGGCACCTCCTTCGGCCGCGTCAAGGACAGGGCCCAGAAGCAGTGGGACGACATCCTCGGCAAGGTGGAGGTCGAGGGCGCGAGCGAGGGCCAGCGCACGAGCCTGTACTCCTCCCTCTACCGCCTGTACCTCTACCCCAACTCCGGCTTCGAGAAGGTCCGGTCGGCGGGTGGCAGGGCGACGTTCAAGTACGCCTCCCCCTTCTCGCCGCAGACCGGGCCCGACACCCCGACCCACACGGGCGCGAAGATCGTCGAGGGCAAGCCGTACGTCAACAACGGCTTCTGGGACACGTACCGCACGACGTGGCCCGCCTACTCCCTGCTCACTCCGAAGAAGGCGGGTGAGCTGGTCGACGGCTTCGTGCAGCAGTACAAGGACGGCGGCTGGACGTCGCGCTGGTCCTCGCCCGGCTACGCGGACCTGATGACGGGCACGTCGTCGGACGTCGCGTTCGCCGACGCGTACGTGAAGGGCGTGAAGTTCGACGCCGAGGCCGCGTACGACGCGGCGCTGAAGAACGCGACGGTGGTACCGCCGAGTTCGGGCGTCGGCCGCAAGGGCATGAAGGCGTCGCCGTTCCTCGGCTACACGCCCAGCGAGACCCACGAGGGCCTGTCGTGGGCGCTGGAGGGCTACCTCAACGACTACGGCATCTCCCGCATGGGCGCCGCCCTCTACAAGAAGACGGGCGAGAAGCGCTACAAGGACGAGTCCGAGTACTTCCTCAACCGGGCGCGCGACTACGTGAACCTGTTCGACGACAAGGCGGCCGGTGCGGGCACCCCGCCCGGCTTCTTCCAGGGCAAGGACGCGAAGGGCGTCTGGCGGGTGCCTTCGGAGAAGTTCGACCCGCGCGTGTGGGGCCACGACTACACGGAGACCAACGCCTGGGGGTACGCCTTCACCGCCCCGCAGGACTCGCGCGGTCTGGCGAACCTGTACGGCGGCCGGTCCGGCCTCGGCAAGAAGCTGGACACGTACTTCGCGACCCCCGAGACCGGCTCCGCCGAGTTCGCGGGCTCCTACGGAGGCGTCATCCACGAGATGACCGAGGCACGCGACGTACGGATGGGCATGTACGGCCACTCCAACCAGGTCGCCCACCACGCCGCGTACATGTACGACGCGGCCGGGCAGCCCTGGAAGACGCAGGAGAAGGTCCGCGAGGTCCTCCGCCGCCTCTACACCGGCAGCGAGATAGGGCAGGGTTACCACGGCGACGAGGACAACGGCGAGCAGTCGGCCTGGTACCTCTTCTCGTCGCTCGGCTTCTACCCGCTGGTCATGGGCAGCGGCGAGTACGCCATCGGATCACCGCAGTTCACGAAGATGACCGTGCACCTGGACAACGGCCGCGACCTCGTCGTGAAGGCGCCGAAGAACAGCGCGAAGAACGTGTACGTGCAGGGGCTCAAGGTCAACGGCAAGGCGTGGAAGTCGACGGCCCTCCCCCACGAGATCGTCGCGCGCGGCGGGGTCCTGGAGTTCGACATGGGCCCGAAGCCCTCGGCGTGGGGCAGCGGCAAGAACGCCCAGCCGACCTCGATCACGCGGGACGACAAGATCCCGTCGCCGAGGAAGGACGCCCTCAAGGGAGACGGCGCGCTCTTCGACGACACGTCCGCCACGGAGGCCACTTCGGCCGCGGGCGCGGCGGTCGAGCTGCCGGTGGCGAAGGGGACGAAGGCGGTCCAGTACACGCTGACGTCGTCCGCCGACCGGACGAAGGCGCCGCGCGGCTGGGTGCTCCAGGGTTCGAAGGACGGCGAGACCTGGAAGCGGCTGGACGAGCGGTCCGGCGAATCCTTCGCCTGGGACCAGCAGACCCGCGTCTTCACGGTCGCCCGCCCGGGAACGTACGACCACTACCGGCTGGTGCCGGACGGCTCCGCGACCCTGGCGGAGGTGGAACTGCTCAGCTGATCCGGCCGGCGGGGACGGGTGTGGCGCGGCCACCCCGCCCCCGCTGCTGCCGTCCTACGACGCCGGGGACTTCGTGGCGGAGGTCACCTGGCAGGAGTAGACGAGCCGGTCGTTGGTGCTGTGCGAGGCGTGCACCGTGACGGAGCGGTCGCCGCCCGAGGTGACCGTCACCGTCTCGAACCGGGAGCCGATGCTCCTGGTCGCGACCGCGGAGTCGGGATACTGGCCGACCTTGAACTCCACCGTGAAGTTGTACCGGTAGGCGAAGTCGGTCGACGCGTTCTGGATGTCGACGTCGTAGCTGATCCGCCCGGCGGACCGCTCGTACCGGCAGTTCTCGCCGATCACCTCGCTGAGCGCGTCCGCGTTGTACGACGGCTGCGCGGTGGGAGTGGAGCTGCTGCCGCCGTAACCGCCGCCGTAGCTGCCGCCGGAGGAGGTACCGGGGGCGCTCGGCAGCCCGCTCGGCGGACTCAGCGTGAACGACGGGTTCGGACCCGGCATGCTCGGCGCCGCGGGCATGTCACCGCCCAGGCCGCCGAAGGCCTTGTCGTTCGGATTGTCGGTACAGCCGGACAGCACGGCCATGGCGGCAAGAGCGAGAGTGGCGGCGCCGACGGCGCGACGGACACGCATGTGATGATCCCCCGAAAACAGAATGCGCGAGAACTGCGGATACAAGTGGTGCAGATTCTCGTGTGAAAGGCGATGGGCCCGGGGCAGGCTACCGGATCACCCGGTGTTGGTACTTTGGGCCGCTCGCGCACTCACGCGTGGGAGCGCGTCGGAAACGCATTCACCATCGGGGGAACCATGAACCAGCCCTGGCAGCCACACACGCCGCAGCCGCCGCAGCACAATCCGTACGGGCAGCCCGTACAGCCGCAGCCGGGGTACGGCTACCCGGCCGCCCCGGCCCCGTACCCGCCCCAGCAGCCGATGCAGCCCATGCAACCCATGCAGCCGGGCCACCCCTACCCCTTCGCTCCCGGCTTCCCGCCGCCCGGCGGCGGCGCGCAGCCCGGCAAGGCCTTCTTCCTCGGCCTGCTGGTCGCGGGGGCCGTGGGAACGGTCTACGCGGGCATCCTGCTCGCCTCCAACGAGGACCTGTCGCAGACGGGCCTCCAGGCGAGCTACCTGGTCGTCGCGGCCCTGCTCGCGCTGGCCGTGGGAGCCGTGGTGGGCCGCACCGGCGGCCGCGGCGCCGGACCGCACATCTGGGCCGCCGTCCTGGCCGCCCTGGGCGCGTACATGGGCGTCGCCAACGGCTACGTGTTCACCCTGCTCGACGCCGGCGGCACCGACCTGCTCGAAGCGGTGCTGGAGCACGAGCCGATGGCGCCGCACAAGTTCTGGTGGGAGCGGGTCGAGAGCGGCATCGCCCTCGTGGGCCTCGTCGTGGCCGCGGCGGGCGCCTACCTCATGGCTCACATGATCAGCAAGAAGCAGCCTCACTAGTCCCGGACGGGATCCGATCCCGGACGAACTCGGCCCACACGGTCTTGCCGGGGTCGCACTCCGTCACGCCCCACTTGTCCGACAGGGCGGCCACGAGCAGCAGGCCCCGGCCCGACTCGGCGGCGTCCTCCGCGGCGCCGCCGCAGCGGGGCCATCCGCCGCCGCTGTCGTGCACCTCGACGCGGAGCACGCCGCCGACGTGGCCCAAGCGCAGCCGGAATCCACGGCCGGGCGGTACGCCGTGCACCAGCGCGTTGGTCGCCAGCTCGCTGACGCAGAGCGTGATGTCGTCCGCGCGTTCACCGTCGATCCCCCAGTCGACGAGGGTGAGCGCGGCGAAGGCGCGGGCCGCCGGGACGGACCGGCATTCCCGCCGGTAGAAGCGTTCGCGCGGGGCGCGCGGAGTGGGGGGTGGAGTTTCGCGATTCACGTGACCACAGTCACACTCCGTGCCCATCATGGAGCAGTAAGTGAGACCGTACGGCTGGGCTGTACGGATTCTCCGTGTGAAAGCACGGCTTCGGATGGGGAGTTGGACCGTATGAGCAGCCCAAGGCGACGGTCACGCAGGAACGCGTCGGCGATGAAGATGGTGGGCGCGCTGCTCGCCGTCCACAGGGAGGCCGCCGGGTACACCCAGCGGGCGCTGGCCCAGCGGTTGCTCATCAGCGAGGAGCTGATCGCCTCCATCGAGCAGGGGCGACGGCCGCTGAAGATGGACCTGGCGGTACAGCTGGACGACTTCCTCGGGACGAACCGCACGTTGCAGACGGCGGTTGAGCACATGCCGGAGGTGGATCTGGTTCCCCGGTGGGCCGAGGAGTATCTGGACTGCGAGCGGGAGGCGATTGCTATCTCGTTGTACGCAAATCAGGTGCTGCCCGGCCAACTTCAGACGGAGGCTTACGCGCGAGCGGTCTTCCGCAGTCGCGTGCCAGTCTTCGACGCGGATGAGATCGAGCAGTTCGTAGCGACGCGGATGGAGCGCCAAGAGATCCTGCACCGAAAGGTCCCGCCGACCACCAGCTTCGTGATCTGGGAGGCAGTGCTGCGCGACCAGCTGGGCGGCCGCACTGTGTACTGCGAACAGCTGCAGCGCCTACGTGAGTATGCCGAACTACCAGGGCTGGCCTTGCAGGTTCTACCGTTCGGTCGTACCGCTCACGCCGCTCTCGACGGACCGTTCGTACTCCTTGAGACGCCTGAGCATCAGCGGCTCGCATACACAGAAACCCAGCGGGGAAGCCAACTGATCGCTGATCCGGACGAGGTGGCGATCCTGACGCAGAAATGTGCGATGCTGCGGACGCAGGCCCTAAATCCCGAGGACACCAGGGACCTGCTGGACCGTCTGCTAGGAGAGCAATGAGCGGCACCGCGCTTATGTGGTTCAAGTCGACCTACAGCGGCAGCGAAGGCGGCGAATGCCTCGAAGTCGCCTACGACTGGCGTAAGTCGAGCTACAGCGGCAGCGAAGGCGGCAACTGCGTCGAAATCGCCGCCCACCCCACCGCCGTACACATCCGTGACTCCAAGAACCCGGACGGCCCGCACTTCACGGTCGCGCCCGAGGCCTGGACCGCCTTTCTGCCCCTACAGCGTCACGCCGGTCAGCCCCAGGTCTGACCGGCCGGTTCCCTGACGGTGCGGTTGAGCCGGTTGAAGAAGTTGGTCAGCGCGATCTCCAGGTTGATCGCGCCGATCTGCTCCTCGGTGAAGTGGGCGTTGGCCTCTTCCCAGACCTCGTCGGTGACGCCCTCCGCGCCGTCCTGCAACCGCGTGGCGCCCTCGGTCAGCGCCAGTGCCGCGCGCTCCGCGTCGGTGTAGAACGGCGCCTCGCGCCACGCGACCACGTTGTGCAGCCGGTCGTCGGTCTCGCCGGCCTTCTTTCCACCGGCCACGGAGGCGTGGACGCACGCCGAGCAGCCGTTGATCTGGCTGGCGCGCAGGTGGACCAGCGTGAGCAGCTTCGGGTCGACGCCCCCTGCGGCGATCGCCTTGTGGAGGTGCTGGATCGCGGTCCACAGGTCGGGGTTGTGCGTGTTCTTGTTCTTGAGCCGGTTTTCCATGTGGGTGTGCTCCGATGCATCGGGATTCCGTCTGGTTACGTTCCGGGGCTCGTGCCCGTCACCCCTATGACGGAGCAGCTTCCAGGGAGGTAACAACATGACCGGCACCCAGCCCACGGACTCGATAGCGGCCGCCTTCGAGTCGCAGCGCGACCGGCTCCGAGCTGTCGCCCACCGCGTACTCGGCTCGCACGCCGACGCGGAGGACGTGGTCCAGGAGGCGTGGCTGCGGCTCTCCCGGCAGGACGCCGGCACCATCGACAACCTCGGCGGCTGGCTGACCACCGTGGTCGGCCGCATCAGCCTGGATGTGCTGCGGTCGGGCCGGACCCGCCCGGAAGTCCCGCTCGACGACCAGCTGTCGGAGTACACCGTGACGCTCGACGACGCGCCCGCCCCGGATGAGGTCGTGGCGCTCGGGGACTCCGTCGGCCTCGCGCTCCTCACGGTCCTCGACTCGCTGCGCCCGGACGAACGCCTTGCGTTCGTGCTGCACGACGTGTTCGCCGTGCCGCACGGGGAGATCGGCACCATCCTCGGCAAGTCCGCCGACGCGACCAAGATGCTCACCAGCCGGGCCCGCAGGAAGGTGCGTGCCGCCCGGCAGCCGGACAGCGCAGGGCCGCCGCAACAACGCGAGGTGGTGCGGGCCTTTCTGGCCGCTGCGGGTGAGGGCCGGTTCGAGCAGCTGCTGGAGGTGCTCCACCCCGAGGTGAGGTTCACCGTGCACACCCCGGACGGCCCGTTCGTGACGCTCGGAGCCACCGAAGTCGCCACCCGCGCGCGCGTGGCCCGCAGCATGGCGCGGGCACATGCGGTCACCGTCAACGGTCACCCCGGCGTCATCGCCTGGAGCGAGGACGGCACCCCGCTCTCCCTGCTCGCCTTCACCGTCGCCGACGGACACATCACCGGGATCACCGCCGTGGTCGACCCGGCCGCACTCGCGGGCATGGACCTGCCGGCCCCGGTGTGACGTCTACGAACGAAGGACGCAGGACGCAGGAACCCGGTGGCCGGAAAGCGCTCCATCTGCGGGCCCACCCCTAAGGGGTCCGTCTGCACCCTGCGGAGCACGCGTCGCTTGGCCACACGGTGGATGACGCGGGTCACACCCGCCGTGATGGTGGTGGGTCACCTACACCTCACCGTTCGGGGGACGACCCATGACAGAGCGACGATCCGACGCATCACCCGCCCCGACACCCGCCCCGACCCGCAGGCGCGTGCTCGCGGCCACGGCGGCGGGTGGCGCGGCGGCGTTGGCGGGACCGGCCCTCCTGCCCGCCGGCACGGCGGCCGCCGCAGCCGGTGCGCCCACCGACCCCATCCGCCCCGACGACCCCCGCTACCTCTCCCTCACCCAGCGCGGCTGCAACGGACGGTTCATCGGCAAGCCCGACTACTACCGCGTGGTGCACTCCACCGCCGAGGTCGTCGACGCCGTCCAGCGTGCCGTACGCGAAGGCAGACGTATCGCCGTACGCAGCGGCGGCCACTGCTTCGAGGACTTCGTCGACCACCCGGACATCAAGGCCGTCGTCGACATGTCTCCGATGCGCGAGATCTCGTACGACGCCGGGCGGCGGGCCTTCTGCGTGGAGCCCGGCGCTCAGCTCGCCGAGGTGTACCGCGAGCTGTTCATCGGCTGGGGCGTGACCATCCCGGCGGGCGCGACCGCCGAGGTCGGCATCGGCGGTCACGTGGTCGGCGGCGGATACGGCGTGATGTCGCGGCGCGACGGCGTCTCCGTGGACCACCTGCACGCCCTCGAAGTCGTCGTCGTCGACAAGGACGGCACCGCGCGAGCCGTCATCGCCGAGCGCGACCCCGACACGCCGCACCACGACCTGTGGTGGGCGCACACCGGCGGAGGCGGCGGCAACTTCGGTGTCGTGACGCGCTACTGGTTCCGCAGCCCGGACGCGAAGGGCGACGATCCGACGAAGCTGCTGCCGGCGGCGCCCGCCTCGTTCCTCGCCTTCCGGGCCGGCTGGACCTGGAAGGACCTCGACGCGCGGGACTTCAGGACCCTCCTGCGCAACCACGGGCAGTGGTGCGAGCGCAACAGCGACCCCGGCTCGCCGTACGCGAACCTGTTCAGCGTGCTGATGGTCAACACCACCCAGGCGGCGGGCTCCGGCGCCGTCCTGGCCGGTGTCATCGACGCGGCCGTGCCGGGCGCGCGGCGGCTCGTGGACGACTACATCGCCGCCGTCGGGCGCGGTGTGGGCGCCCAGCCCGCGATCCGCAGGCCCCCGCTGTCGTGGCTGAACGCGCTGACCTCCGTCACCGACACCAGATCCTCGCCGTTCAAGGTCAAGAGCGCGTACCTGCGGAAGACCTTCACCGACCGCCAGATCGACGTCCTGCACGAGCACCTGCGGCCGTCCGACGACCCGGCCGGGCGCATCAGCGGCACACTGTGGCTCGTCGCGTACGGCGGCGCCGCCCGCAAGGTCGCCCCCGACGCCACCGCCGTCGCCCAGCGCGACTCGATCCTGAAGGCCGTCTACATGGCGGGCTGGGACGCGGAGACGCAGGACGGCGCCCGCGAAACCGCGTGGGTGCGCTCGCTCTACAGCGGTGTGTACGCCGACAGCGGCGGCGTCCCGGTGCCGGGTGCCGTCAGCGACGGCGCGTTCATCAACTATCCGGACGCGGACCTCGCCGACCCGGAGTACAACACCTCGGGCGTGCCCTGGTACACCCTCTACTACAAGGACAACTACCCGCGCCTGCAGCGGGTGAAGGCGAAGTACGACCCGCGCGACGAGTTCCGCCACCGGCTGGCGGTCCGGCCCGCACAGTAACGAGCCGTGTGCGCCCGGCGGTTGCTCGCGCCGGGCGCACCTCGGGTCACGCGGTGTGCAGCCGCAGTCCGTATCGCTGGAGAATCTCGTTCACCGGCTGGAACCACGTCTCGCCGCCGCTGCCGCAGTTGCCCCAGCCGCCGGATGTAACGCCCTGGGCCTGGTCGCCGCTGATGAACGAGCCGCCCGAGTCGCCGCCCTCGGCGCAGACGCTGGTCTTGGTCAGCTGGCGGACGACGGCGCCGCCCGAGTAGTTGACCGTCTCGTTCTTGGCGAGGAGGGTGCCGCAGTGCCACTTCGTGGTGGAGCCGGAGCGGCAGATCGACGAGCCGACCGGCGCCTCCGCCGAACCGCGCACGAGCCGGTCGGGGATCGCGCCCCAGCCGAGCACGACCGGCACGGTCCACCAGCCGTTGCCCACGGACACCCACGCGTAGTCGTTGTCCGGGAACGAAGAGCCCTGGAACGAACCGATGGTGGAGCCGTCCCAGCCGCGCACACCCGCGCCCACGCCACCGCAGTGCCCGGCCGTGACGAAGCCGCCGTGCACCGAGAAGCCGATGGAGCAGCGGACGTTGCCGGTGTAGTACGGGTCGCCGCCCACGGTCCCGGCGGCGAAGGTGCTCGGCCCCTCGGGGACCGTGTCGACGCGTACGGGTGCGAGGGTGCGGGCGCGCCGCAAGAAGGTGGTGACATCGTTGTCGGCACGGTGGCCTTCGACGACATCGACGACGACGCGGTTGGCCTTGGGGTCGACTCGCCAACTGGCGACGTTCTTCGGGGCCTTGAGCTGGTCGACGTGCTTCTTCGCCGCGTCCAGGCGCGCGGCGCTGTGCTCGACGAACCGGACGTCGGCGCCGGCTTCGCGCACGTCGGCGGCGGCCGCTCGCTCGGTCACGGCTACGGTGAGCCGGCCGTGCCCGGCGTCGAACCAGGACCCGGCGTAGGCCGCGCCGGCCGCCTTCCGCGCGGCGCGCTCGACCCTGCCCGCCTGCTTCTCGTCGGCGAGCCGCTCGCGCGCGGCGGCGGGCGTCAGCCCGAGGTCGCGCTCCATCGCCTGGAGAAGACCGTCGGACGCGGGCGCCTTTTCGGCGCCGGAGGAAGTGGAGGTGCCCGGGTCGGCGGCAGCGGCGGGGACGAGCGCGGTGCCGACACAGGCGGTCGCCAGAAGTAACGCGGACAGGCCGATACGTGTGCTGGTCTTGCGTCTCACAGGGGGACCTCTCGTCGTTCCAACAGGGGTGTGGTGGACCAGAGTTTCGAGGAACCATGAGGGGAGAGAGCGCTCTCACTCCGTGGTGGGGCCGAGCGTAGAGAGCCCCCGCGGACAAGTCCAGGCCGCACCCCGCCACATCCCGGCCTGAACCCTCCCTCCCCCCGGATAATCACGTGCGGGCCGGTGCGCCCGTCCGTTAAGGTCCCCCGCGTGTCCGTGACCGAGTAACTCCAGGTGCCCCACCCGCCCCGCGCGGGTCCGTGGCACGGAAGCGTCCGTCTTCCTCAGCCCCCGCCGCACACCGGCCGGGGGCCGACCTGGAGTGCCCCCTTCATGAACACCCGCACCCACTCCCGCACCCTCAGCCTCGCGCTGCTCTCCCTCCTCCAGTTCCTCATCGCGATCGACGTGACCGTCGTCAACGTCGCGCTGCCCGCCATCGGCGACCGTTTCGACGCGGGCCCTGCGACCCTGTCCTGGGTCGTCACCGGCTACACCCTCGTCGGCGGCGGGCTGCTGCTGCTCGGCGGGCGGCTCACCGATCTACTCGGCAGGCGGCGGATGTTCCTGCTCGGCGCCGCGCTCTTCGCCCTGGCGTCGCTGGCCGCCGGGCTCGCACCGAACCTGGAGACACTGGTCGCCGCCCGCTTCGCGCAGGGCGCGGGCGAAGCGCTCGCCTCGCCCGCCGCGATGTCGCTGATCGCGCTCCTCTACCCGGGCCCGGAGGAGCGCGCCAAGGCCCTCGGCATTTGGGGCGCGATCTCCGCGAGCGGCCTCGTCGTCGGCGTCCTGCTGTCCGGCGCGACCGTCCAACTCCTCGACTGGCGCTGGATCTTCGGCATCAACGTGCCGGTCGTCGCGGTGGTGCTCCTGGCCACCCCCGCCCTCGTACGCCCCGACGAACCGCGTCGCGGACCGCGCCGGCTCGACCTGCCAGGAGCCGCGCTCCTCACGGCAGGCCCCTTGCTCCTCGTCTTCGGCGTGCTGCGCCACTCCGCGCCCGCGGTGGCCGCCGGATGCGTGGTCCTCGGCGCCTTCGTGCTCGTCGAGCGGCGCACGAAGAGCCCGCTCGTGCCGCTCTCGTTCTTCACGCACCGGACCCGGGCGGTCGCGAACGCGGCGACGGTCCCGCTCAGCGCGGGCCTCTCCACCACCTTCTTCCTGGCGACCCTGTACCTCCAAGACGTCCTCGAACTCACACCCGTTCAGGCTGGGTTGGCGTACCTGCCGTTCTGCGCCGCGCTCCTGCTCGCGGTCTCCGCGGTGGGCCGGGTCATCCAGGCGCTCGGCACGGCGTACGCGTCCGTGGCCGGCCTGCTCCTGACCGCCGCGGGGCTCGGCTGGCTCGCCCGGCTGCCCGACCGGGGCAGCCTGTGGGTGGACGTCCTGCCCGGCATGACCGCCGTGGCCGCCGGCATGGGCATCGGTCTCATCGCCCTCCAGAACGCCGCCCTGTCCGACGTGACCGAGGCCGACGCGGGCACCGCCTCCGGTGTGCAGCGCTCCGTCGACCAGCTCGGCGGCTCGCTCGGGCTCGCGGTCCTGGTGGGCGGGACGTTCGGCGCTACGTCTCAAGTGGCCGAGTTCCGGGCGGCGTTCGCGTGGGCGGCGCTCGCGGTGCTGGTCGCGGCGGTGGCTGTGGCGCTCGCGGGGCGACGGACGTAAGATCCACGGCGGCATCGCGTGTCGGTCACCGGCCGGGTGAGGCATGGAGGTGCCGGGACATGCCTGTTGGAGGCATTCCTTGTCGGTACAGCTGAATCACACGATCATTCACTCCCGGGACAACCGGGAGTCGGCGGAGTTCTTCACGGACCTGTTGGGCCTTGAGATCGCCGCCGAGTGGGGCCCGTTCATCGCGGTGGCCCTGTCCAACGGAGTCACCCTCGACTTCGCGACCATCCCCCCGGAGCACCTCACCCCGCAGCACTACGCCTTCCTCGTCCCGGAGGCGGAGTTCGACGCGGCGTACGACAAGATCCGCGCGCGCGGCATCCGGCACTGGGCCGACCCGCACCAGAAGCAGCCGGACGAGATCAACCGCAACGACGGCGGCAAGGGCGTCTACTTCCTGGACCCGTCGGGCCACGCGATGGAACTGATCACGGTTCCGTACGGCGGCTGGCCGCAGAAGTAGCCGGATGCGGCGAGGGCCGCACCCCGTGCGAAACGGGGTGCGGCCCTCGACTCATGCTCAGGCAGGGTTACTTGCGGATCAGCGACCGCAGCACGTACTGCATGATGCCGCCGTTGCGGTAGTAGTCCGCCTCACCGGGCGTGTCGATGCGGACAACCGCGTCGAACTCCACACCGGTGTCGGTGGTGACCTTGACCGTGCGCGGCGTCGTGCCGTTGTTCAGCTCCTCGACGCCGGAGAAGGAGAAGGTCTCCTCGCCGGTCAGGCCGAGGGACGAGGCGGTCTGGCCCTCCGGGTACTGGAGCGGCAGGACGCCCATGCCGATGAGGTTCGAGCGGTGGATGCGCTCGTACGACTCGGCGATGACGGCCTTGACGCCGAGGAGCGCGGTGCCCTTGGCGGCCCAGTCGCGGGACGAGCCGGAGCCGTACTCCTTGCCCGCGAGGACGACGAGCGGGATGCCCTGCTCGATGTAGTTGCGCGAGGCGTCGTAGATGAACGAGACCGGCGCGTCCTCCTGCGTGAAGTCACGCGTGAAGCCGCCCTCGGTGCCCGGCGCGATCTGGTTGCGCAGGCGGATGTTCGCGAACGTGCCGCGAATCATGACCTCGTGGTTGCCGCGGCGCGAGCCGTACGAGTTGAAGTCGCGGCGCTGCACGCCGTGCTCCGTCAGGTACTTGCCGGCCGGGGTGTCGGCCTTGATCGCGCCGGCCGGGGAGATGTGGTCGGTGGTGACCGAGTCGCCCAGCTTGGCGAGGACGCGGGCGCCCGTGATGTCGGAGACCGGGGTGGTCTCCATCGTCATGCCCTCGAAGTACGGGGGCTTGCGGACGTACGTCGACTCGGTGTCCCACTCGAAGGTGTTGCCGGTCGGGATGGAGAGGGCCTGCCACTGGGCGTCGCCCGCGAAGACGTCCTGGTAGGACTTGTTGAACATGTCCTCGCCGATGGAGTTGGCGACGACGTCGTTGACCTCGGCCTCGGAGGGCCAGACGTCCTTGAGGTAGACCGGGTTGCCGTCCTGGTCGACACCGAGCGCCTCGGTCGTGATGTCGATCTTCATCGAGCCGGCGAGGGCGTACGCGACGACGAGCGGCGGGGACGCCAGGTAGTTCATCTTGACGTCGGGGTTGATGCGGCCCTCGAAGTTCCGGTTGCCGGAGAGGACGGACGTCACGGCCAGGTCGTGGTCGTTGACGGCCTTCGAGACCTCCTCGGGCAGCGGGCCCGAGTTGCCGATGCAGGTGGTGCAGCCGTAGCCGACGAGGTTGAAGCCGACCTTGTCGAGGTACGGGGTGAGGCCCGCCTTGTCGAAGTAGTCGGTGACGACCTTCGAGCCCGGGGCGAGGGTGGTCTTGACCCACGGCTTGCGGGTCAGGCCCTTCTCGACGGCCTTCTTCGCGACGAGCGCGGCGGCGACCATCACGTACGGGTTCGAGGTGTTGGTGCAGGAGGTGATGGCCGCGACCGTCACCGCGCCGTGGTCAAGCTCGTACGTCGAGCCGTCGGGGGCGGTCACGAGGACCGGGTTCGACGGGACGCCGTTCGTGGTGGCCGGGGCGTCGGAGGCCGGGAAGGACTCCTTGCCCGCCTCGTCCACGCTGTCCACGTAGTTGCGGACGTCGATCTTGAACTGCTCGGCGGCGTTGGCGAGGACGATGCGGTCCTGCGGACGCTTCGGGCCGGCGATGGAGGGGACGACCGTGGAGAGGTCCAGCTCCAGCTTCTCGGAGAAGTCGGGCTCGGCGGCCGGGTCCAGCCAGAGGCCCTGCTCCTTGGCGTACGCCTCGACGAGCGCGACCTGCTGCTCGTCACGGCCGGTCAGGCGCAGGTACTTCAGCGTCTCGTCGTCGATCGGGAAGATCGCGGCGGTGGAGCCGAACTCGGGCGACATGTTGCCGATGGTGGCGCGGTTCGCGAGGGAGGTGGCGGCGACGCCCTCACCGTAGAACTCGACGAACTTGCCGACGACACCGTGCTTGCGCAGCATCTCGGTGATGGTCAGCACCAGGTCGGTGGCGGTGGTGCCGGCGGGCAGCTCGCCGGTCAGCTTGAAGCCGACGACGCGCGGGATGAGCATGGAAACCGGCTGGCCCAGCATCGCGGCCTCGGCCTCGATGCCGCCGACGCCCCAGCCCAGGACGCCCAGGCCGTTGACCATCGTGGTGTGCGAGTCGGTGCCGACGAGGGTGTCGGGGTAGGCCTGGCCGTTGCGGACCATGACCGTACGCGCCAGCTTCTCGATGTTGACCTGGTGCACGATGCCGGTGCCCGGCGGGACGACCTTGAAGTCGTCGAACGCGGTCTGGCCCCAGCGCAGGAACTGGTAACGCTCCTTGTTGCGGCCGTACTCCAGCTCGACGTTCTGGCCGAAGGCCTCCGCGGTGCCGAACTTGTCGGCGATGACGGAGTGGTCGATGACCAGCTCGGCCGGGGAGAGCGGGTTGACCTTCGCCGGGTCGCCGCCGAGCTCCTTCACGGCCTCACGCATGGTCGCCAGGTCCACGACGCACGGGACGCCGGTGAAGTCCTGCATGATCACGCGGGCCGGGGTGAACTGGATCTCCTGCGACGGCTGGGCCTGGGAGTCCCAGTTGCCGAGCGCGCGGATGTGGTCGGCGGTGATGTTCGCGCCGTCCTCGGTACGGAGCAGGTTCTCCAGCAGCACCTTCAGGCTGTAGGGAAGGCGTGCGGAGCCCTCGACCTTGTCCAGCTTGAAGATCTCGTACGACTCGTCGCCCACGCGCAGCGTGCTGCGGGCGTCGAAGCTGTTCGCCGACACGACAGTCTCCTTCAGATTTTTTCGCGCGTTCCGTACATCCTGCCGCCTACGACTCCTCGTCGGTCCGCTAAGGTAAGGCTTAGTTAGGTAACCCTTACCGAGTGGCGGCTTCTGGTGCGCCTCGGCAGATATCTCGATGTCGAGATAACTCTAGTACATCACCCCTGGGTACGACGAGGCACGCCCGCCTGCCCGCATTCGGCCGCCCGCATTCCGCCTGCCCGCGTTCCGCCCTGCCCGCATCCGTCATCCCGTCGACGCGTCGACGCGCCCGCTCACTCCGCCGTGGCGCGGCGGGCATAGGCGCGGGCGGCGCGCACGCGGTCGCCGCAGCGGGTGGAGCACCACTGCCGGCGCCCGTGCCTGATCAGGAAGCGGTTGCAGGGCGGGGACGCGCAGGCGGTCAGGCGGGCGGCGTCGGGGGACGTCAGCAGGTCGGCGGCGTCGGCGGCGACGACTGCGAGGGCGTGCTCGACGATCGCGGTGGTCGGGTGGGGTGTCGCGCGATAGGGGCCGGACCTCTCGTCCCACACCAGCAGCGACGCGGTCGGGACGCGGGTCATCGCGTCATTGACCGCCGCGACGGCGGCGGGCAGCGCCGGCTGCTCGGCGACGCGTGAAGCCAGCAGCGACCTGATCTGTTCGCGCAATGAGCGCAGCTGCGTCGCACACACCTCCGCCAGGCCCGCGCCGACCGGGGCGAGATCGCGCCGCGCCAGCCACTGCTCGGCCTGCGCCGGGGTCCCCAGAAAGTCGAACGTGTGCCCGCCGGGCAGCGCGACGGCGCTGTTCGCCAGGGCCAGGGCGGGGTGCGCGGCCTCACCCGGCGCGGCCGGGAGGGCGACTTCCTCCATGGCTCCTTCCGCGACTGCCCCCGTGGCTCGTTCCGCGGCTTCTTCTGCGGCTTCTTCTGCGGCTTCTCGCGCCGCTTCTTCCGTCACGGACTCTTTCATGGTTCTCATGGTACGGGTTGCATCCATCCGTGAGACATGCGTACTGTCGTCTCACGGTTAACACGCAACCTATCCGTGAGGAACCTTTTCGTGTCTTCCCCGACCCCGCAGCACGCCCCGTTCCCCGTCCGCGTCTTCGGCGGCCCCACCGCCCTCTTCGACTACGCCGGCCTGCGCTTTCTCACCGACCCGACCTTCGACGGCCCCGGCGACCACCCGGCGCCGGGCGCCGTGCTGACCAAGACGGCGGCGGCCGACGGCAGCCCGGCCGACCTCGGCCGCGTCGACGTCGTCCTGCTCTCGCACGACGAGCACGCCGACAACCTCGACACCTCCGGCCGGGCCCTGCTCGCCGACGTTCCGCTGACGCTCACCACCCCCGGCGGCGGGGAGCGCCTCGGGGAGAAGGCCACGGGGCTCGCCGACTGGCAGTCGGTCGAGCTGGAGCGCCGGGACGGCGGGCCCGGCACGGTCACCGTGACCGGTGTGCCCGCCATCCACGGCCCCGGCCCGCGCGAGCAGGTCGAGCCGGTCTGCGGCGAGGTCGTCGGGTTCGTCCTGACCGGCGAGGGCCTGCCCACCGTCTACGTCAGCGGTGACAACGCCTCGCTCGACGCCGTCAGGGAGGTCGCCGAGCGCTTCGCCCCGGTGGACACGGCCCTCCTCTTCGCCGGAGCGCCCCGCTTCCCCGACGTCTTCGACGGCGGGCTGATCGTCCTGGACAGCGCACAGGCCGCAGAGGCCGCCAAGATCCTCGACGCCGGCCGCGTGGTCCCCGTCCACTACGACAGCTGGGCCCACTTCACCGAGGGCCGCGACGAGCTCGCCGCCGCCTTCGCCGCCGCCGGTCTCAGCGACCGCGTCGACTTCGGCGTGCGCGGCTGACCCACGCCCGCTGAGCACAGGGGCCGGGGCGCCGGCCGGCGCTCCGGCCCCTCCCTCACCACCGAAGGACCGCACCACCATGACCGACCCGATCCGCGGCGCCCGCCACGGCTCCGCCCCCGCCGCCCTGTCCGTACTGGACTCCGCCATGACCGGTACCGGCCAGACCGCCGCGGAGGCGCTGGCCGGCAGCGTCGAACTCGCCCGGCTCGCCGACCGGCGCGGCTTCACCCGCTACTGGATGAACGAGCACCACGCCATGCCCGGCGTCTCCGCCTCCAGCCCGCCCGTCCTGCTGGCCCGGCTCATCGCGGAGACCAGCAGGCTGCGGCTCGGCGCGGGCGGAATCATGCTGCCCAACCATCCGCCGCTGGTCGTCGCCGAACAGTTCGGCATGCTGGACGCCCTCGCCCCCGGCCGCATCGACCTGGGCCTGGGCCGCGCCCCGGGCACCGACCACACCACGGCCGCGGCCCTGCGCCGCGGCGCGAGCGACGCCGACGACTTCCCCCGGCAGGTCCTCGAACTGCTGCACTTCCTCGGCGACGACTTCCCGGCCGAGCACCCCTACGCCGGCCGCGTGTACGCCGTTCCGGGGCCCGCCCAGGACCGGCTCAACGGCGTCACCCCGCCCACCGGGCACCTGCCGGTGTGGCTGCTCGGCTCATCCGGCTACTCGGCGCAGCTCGCCGCCCGGCTCGGCCTGCCGTTCGCCTTCGCCGCGCACTTCAACCCGCGCGACGTCGTGGCAGCCCTGCGCCTGTACCGCGAGCGGTTCACTCCGTCCGAGGCCCTGGCCGAGCCGTACGCGCTGGTCAGCTTCACCGTCGCGGCATCCGACGACGAGCGCGAGGCCCGCCGCCAGGCCGGCACCCTCGCGCACGCCATGCTCCGCATGTTCCAGCGCAAGTCCTACCTGCTGCCGTCCCCCGAGGAAGTGGACGCCTACACCTACGACACGCAGGAGCGCCAGGCCGTCGACAGCTGGCTGGAGCACGTCCCGCACGGCACCCCCGAGCAGGTCACCGCCCACCTCGACCAGGTCCAGCGGGACTCCGGCGCCGACGAGCTGATGATCGGCGGCGTCGGCCACTCCGTCCGGGCCCGGCTGCGCTCCATCGAACTGATCGCCGACGCCTACGGCATGCCCGACCAGGGACTGGTCGACGTGGCCCCCGCGGCTCAGCGGGCTTCCGCTTCCGAACGCGCCACCCGGAAGCCCACGTCGTCCACCCGGTAGGTCGGGTGGCTGCGGCGGCGGGCCGAGGAGCGGCAGCTCCAGTGCTCGTCGAACCAGCCGCCGCCGCGCAGGACGCGGTACGAGCCGTACACCTCGGCGTCGTAGACGTCCCAGCACCAGTCCCAGACGTTGCCGAGCATGTCGTGCAGGCCCCACGCGTTGGGGCGCTTGCCGCCGACCTCGTGGAGGCGCTCGTCCGAGTTGCCGCGGTACCAGGCGATCTCGTCGAGCGAGGCGTAGTGCGGTCCCGTGGTGCCCGCGCGGCAGGCGTGCTCCCACTCGGCCTCGGTCGGCAGCCGGTAGCCGTCGGCCGACTCGTCCCAGAAGATCTCTTCGGCGGCCTCGTCGCCGAGGCGGTACGCGGGGGTGTAACCGTCGCGCACGGACAGCGCGTTGCAGAAGCGGACCGCGTCCCACCAGGAGACGCCCTCGACCGGCAACCGGTCCCCGCGGGCGGCGCCGGGCCACTCCCCGGTGACCGCCGCGTACAGCTCCTGGGTGACGGGGAACGCCCCCAGCAGACAGGGCGCCACCTCGACCTGCCAGCTGCGCCGCGTCCGGCGGTCCGACAGCGTGACCCGTCCCGGCGGGACGGCGATCATCTCCGGCATGTCGGGCCTCGTGCTGATGGTGGTCATCGGCCGATGATCCCAGCCAGGCGCTCCGCCGCCAGCGCCACCGTCGCGTACCGCATCGGGAAGCTGCCGCCCATCGCGTCGACGGCCGCGCCGACCGCGTCGAGGACCCGGGACACGTCGTCCGGCGGGAGCCGGGTGAGGGCGCCCTGTGTCGGCAGCTGGTCCAGCCAGGCGTCCCTCGTGTATGTCACCTCCCAGTCGAAGCGCCACTGCTCGGGCGCCCCGAACGCGCCCGTCCCGCGGATGCCGTCGGCGGCCTTGGTGAGCAGCGACCAGTAGCCGTCCCCGGCCCGCCGAGGTGTCGCGCGGACGTCGACCGGCGAGTCGGGCGCCACCCTCTCGTAGGCCTCGGCGAATGCCTCCGCGACGGCGGGCGGCGGCTCGGGCACGTTCCAGAACACCGCGAGACGGCCCCCGGGCCGCAGCACCCGCGCGGCCTTGGCCGCTCCCGCGACCGGGTCGACCCAGTGCCAGGACTGGCCGGCGGCCACCACGTCGAACTCCCGGCCCGCCGGGTCCCAGGCCTCGAACGTCGCCACCTCGGCCGGCACGCCGAGCCGCCGCGCGAACTCCGCCATCCGCTCGTCGGGCTCCACCCCGAGCACGGTGCAGCCCGCCGCGCGGAACTGCCGGGCGGCGATGCCGGTGCCGCAGCCGACGTCGAGGACGGCGGGCCCGGAGCCGTGGCCCGCCGGAACGATCCGGTCCACCAGGGCGTCGGGGTAGCGGGGGCGCGCCCGGTCGTAGCGCTCGGCGTCCACGCCGAAGGACTCGGCCATGCGACGGTGCCGGTGGGGTTCGTCCCCCGGGTGAGTGGGCATGCGCCCACTATGGTGGGCACCTGCCCACTCGTCAACGGACCGGTGGGCCGGAACCACGGAGACAGGAAGGTGCCCGCGTGCCGACAGGTGTGGCCATCCGCGATGTGCGCGAGCAGCTGTTCGCCGCCGCCGAGCGCGTCCTGCTCCGGGCCGGACCGAACGCGCTGACCAGCCGCGCGGTCACCACGGAGGCGGGCTGCGCCAAGGGTGTCCTGCACCGGCACTTCGCCGACTTCGACGCGTTCCTCGCCGAGCTGGTGCTCGACCGCATCCGCGGGGTCGAGGCGCGGGGCGCCGCGCTGCGTGAGGCCGCGGGCACGGGCACCGTCGTCGACCACGTCACCGCCGCGCTGACGGACCTGTTCGGGCCCGTCGCCCTGGGCGTCCTCGGCCTGATCACCTCACGGGACGCGCTCCGCGCCCGGCTGCGGCGGACCACACCGACCGGTGTCCCCCTCCTCACGGAGGCGGGGGCCGCGCTCGCCGGCTACCTCGCGGCGGAGCGCGAACTCGGCCGCGTCGCCCCGGACACCGACACCGACACGCTCGCGTTCACCCTCGTCGGCAGCGGGCACCTGCTCTTCGCCGGTCAGCGGGACGTCCCGCAGGACGCCGCCCGGAAGGTCGTTCGCTCGGTGGTCGCAGGGGTCGTACGGGAGCCGTGACTTGAGGGTGCCGACGGTGCGCGCGGTCCGCTCCGGCTGGAGGGTCACTGCGGTCACGGGAGCTGAAGCCCTGTCAGCGACTCCGTCGCGGCACAGAGGGCAGTACCGGGCGCGCGGCCTCGAAAGGCGGCGCGCGGCGCTCGCGGGTGGCTCGGACCGACCGGTCGGCCCTCTGCGGGCCCGGAACCGGATACGCGCCGCGATCGACCGTGACGGCATGCAGGACGAGGGTGACCTCTACTGCCCCCAGGAAGGCATGAGTCGTACGTCTTCCCTGCTCACGCACGCCTCGGGCACCGCGCACACCTTCGTACGGAACACGCCACCGGAACCGCGGACAGAGCAGAAGCGGCCGATCTCCTCGTGCTCGCCCGCGATGTGACGCGGTGTCCGGTGGCCGGTATCAGCTCTGTCGACGTGCGGCTCACGCCCGTCGGGGGCACAGTGGTGCACGAGGCCGAGTCGTCGGCAGGAGGCGCGGCCGCCGCCCGAGTGACGCGGGCGGCGGCGGGGCCACCGGCGCGTCGGGTCCCGCGCGGGAAAGGTCCGAAAGGTCCCCCGGACGGCGGCTCCTCGAATGGCCTACCCCGGCGCGCACTTCATCTCATATCTGAGATAGCCTGCGACTCATGGCAGACGACTACCTCGTACGCATCGGCAAGCTCATCCGTGACGCCCGGCAGCACCGGGGCTGGACACAGACGCAGCTCGCCGAGGCGCTCAGCACCAGCCAGAGCGCCGTGAACCGCATCGAGCGGGGCAACCAGAACATCAGCCTTGAGATGATCGCCCGAATCGGCGAGGCTCTCGACAGTGAAATCGTCTCGCTCGGGTACGCGGGCCCCATGCATCTGCGAGTCGTCGGCGGCCGCAGGCTCTCCGGCTCCATCGACGTCAAGACGAGCAAGAACGCGTGCGTGGCGCTGCTCTGCGCGTCCCTCCTCAACAAGGGCCGCACGGTGCTGCGCCGCGTCGCCCGCATCGAGGAGGTGTACCGCCTCCTGGAGGTGCTCAACTCCATCGGCGTACGCACCCGTTGGATCAACGACGGCGTCGACCTGGAGATCGTGCCGCCCGCCAAGCTGGAGATGGACGCCATCGACGCGGAGGCCGCGCGCCGCACCCGCTCGATCATCATGTTCCTCGGCCCGCTGCTGCACCGCATGGACCACTTCAAGCTGCCCTACGCGGGCGGCTGCGACCTCGGCACCCGCACGATCGAGCCACACATGATCGCGCTGCGCCGGTTCGGCCTGGACATCGCGGCGACCGAGGGGCTGTACCACGCCGAGGTGGCCCGCGACGTCTCCCCCGACCGCCCCATCGTCCTCACCGAGCGCGGGGACACCGTGACCGAGAACGCCCTGCTCGCCGCGGCGCGCAGCGCGGGCACCACCGTCATCCGCAACGCCTCGTCGAACTACATGGTCCAGGACCTCTGCTTCTTCCTTGAGGCGCTGGGCGTCGAGGTCGAGGGCATCGGCACGACCACGCTGACCGTGCACGGCGTGCCCACCATCGACGTCGACGTCGACTACTCCCCTTCCGAGGACCCCGTCGAGGCGATGAGCCTGCTGGCGGCCGCCGTCGTCACGGAGTCCGAACTGACGGTGCGCAGGGTGCCGATCGAGTTCCTGGAGATCGAGCTCGCGGTCCTGGAGGAGATGGGCCTCGACCACGACCGCACGGCGGAGTACGCGGCGGACAACGGCCGCACCCGCCTCATCGACCTCACCGTGCGCCCCTCCAAGCTGGAGGCGCCCATCGACAAGATCCACCCGATGCCGTTCCCCGGCCTCAACATCGACAACGTCCCCTTCTTCGCGGCCATCGCGGCGGCGGCACAGGGCAAGACGCTGATCCACGACTGGGTCTACGACAACCGGGCGATCTACCTCACGGACCTCAACCGCCTCGGCGGCCGCCTCCAACTCCTCGACCCGCACCGCGTCCTGGTCGAAGGCCCCACCCGCTGGCGCGCCGCCGAGATGATGTGCCCGCCCGCCCTGCGCCCCGCCGTGGTCGTCCTCCTCGCCATGATGGCGGCGGAGGGCACCTCGGTCCTGCGCAACGTCTACGTGATCAACCGCGGTTACGAGGACCTGGCGGAGCGGCTGAACTCGGTGGGGGCGCAGATCGAGACGTTCCGGGACATCTGACGCGACAGTGCCGCTGCACTCGTTTCTGACCTGCTGTTGTGCGGGTCATGGGCGGGTGCGGCGGCATTTTTTGTGCGCCTTCTCCGGGGCGCGGCGGGCGATATCCGTACTCTGGGGCCCGCCCGGCCCATGTCCCAACGTCACGCACCGGAGGCTCCCCCCGTGAACCCGGACCTCAGTTCCGTCACCGGCGTCCGGCAGACGTTGGCCGTCGTTCTGCCGGTCCGATTCACCGCGGTCGCCGACTGGCCGACCGGCCCCATACCCTTCGAACTCGGCAGCCGCCGCACCGATGCCGCGGCCCGGCAGACGTACTTCACTCCGGCCGCCGCCCGTGCTCTCTACGGCACGCCCGAGAAGCCCTGCCGCTGGCACCGGTTCATGGACGTGCGGCACGAGTCGCTGCACCTGCGGGGAATCGAGTTGCTGCGCACCTCCACAGCCCGCTGTCCGGACCATGGTCTGGCGGTGCTGCACTTCGACGTCGAGGGCCCCGCCTTGCTGGAGACGCTGCGGGCCATCGGCGGCCACCACGGCCCCGCCGGCTCCGACCCGCTCGACGGACCCCTCTCCCCCGCGTTGCTGCTGGCCGGAGCGGCCGAGCCACGAGATGTCGATGCCCCTTTCGCGACCGCCCGCCCGTACACGGTCGCGCTCCTCACGCCTGGAACGCAGCACACCCCCGCGCTGCGGGAGGACGGCCGGCTTCCGGAGACGGCCGACCGATGGCTCTGGTACCTCGCATCAAGGTCAACGGAGGCAGACTTCCCGACCCCGCTCGAACAGTGGGCCGACCGGGCAGGAAGCGCCCTGCGCATCTCCGCCGACTGGAGCGCTCTGGTGCTGCGCCACGGTGCGGCGTTCCTCGGGCACCGCGCCGACCCGGGCGAGGGCGACTTCTACGACTTCGCGCAGTTGCACACCCGCACCGTCTACCTCGACGCTCTGCTGCTCGGCAGCATCCAGCGCAGCCACATCGACGAACTGACCGACGGTCTCTCCGGTGTCTTCGACGGCCCGAAGCTCGCCCGCCGTGTGACCGCTCTCGAACGGCACATCGCCACGTTTCGCAGCACCTACTGGCGTCAGCACCTCACCGCCCACGGTCCGGCCAACGAACTGCTGCTGAGCTTCCAGACCCAGCACCGCCTCGCGGAACGCTTCGACGAGATCCTCGCCGAAGCAGCAGACTACGCGCGGCTGGTACAGACCCAGGAGAGTCAGCAGATCGCGGGCGCCCTCGGTGTCCTGACCATTCTCGGCCTGCCGGTCGGTACGGCTCTGAGCATCGTCCAGGTTCTCGATGCCAAGGGAGCCACCGCCGTCGTCGTCGCGCTCGCCGCCGCGCTGGCCGCCACGGCGCTGGCCCTCACCACACGCTACGGCCGTCTCGTCCTGTCCTCACTGCGCGGCAGGGATCCCGGCGACGGTCGATGAATCCCGTGCGCGCCCCTCCGACAGGAGCAGGCGACGCGACCGGATACCGCCTGTACCCGTCCTTGACCCCGCGCTATCTTGCTCTCCGCGGACCTGAGCGAAAAGGATGCGGGACACGGGGTGACGGTCAATGAAGGGGAGCCGCTCCGGCTGTACAGAAAAGCTCTGAGGTACGCGGAATCAGACCCCGAGGTCTTCCTCGGCACAGCGAGGAGAGCAGCGGAGTCAATTCTGTTGGACATCGCCCTGCGGGAGGCGGTCGGCTCGAAGCCGACCCTTGAGTCCCTGCTGACCGTGCTGACCGCGAAGAACCTGGTGCCGCCCAAGGTCGTGCTCGCCGTGCGCACGATCCAGAACTACGGCAACTACGGCAGTCACGCCCAGGACGGATCGGCCGAGGAGTTCTCCACCGAGGACGTGAGTCCGTGCCTCAACGCCTTGACCCAATTGGCCGTCTGGTACGGGCAGACCAGTAAATCGCTCGCCGAGGAGGCCGCCCGGCACGAGCTCTCCGACCACCGGCGCAGCACGGGCACGACCCGGCTCGCGGACTCCACGCTGATAGTGGTGAAGGCCGTACTGCTGGGCTGTGGCCTGGAGAAGGCCCTGGCCCGCCGGAACCACCGTGTGGTGTCGCTGCAACTCCCCTGGTCCGACAATCTCGTGCGGGACGTGTCGGTCCGGCTCCTCGACGCGGCGGTCTACAACGAGCAGCGCATACTTCGCCTGCTCAAGACGGATGAGGCCGTCCAGGACCAGGTGGTGCCCGTCGGCCGGGTCGGCTACTCGATGGGCGGCCGGAACTTCTACCTGCTGGCGGCCCGTGGTGGCCGGTGGGGTGGGGCGACGGCCCAGGAGTTCCTCACGGACCCGGCCGGTGCGCAGATCGCGGTGCCCAAGCACAGCGACATGTTCGACAATCTGCTCTCGGCGCTGTCGACCGACGAGGCGGGCCTCGCGGACATGGGGATCAGCGTCCTCGACGTACCGCACCACCTCGGGCTGGAGTTGTTTCATCTGAATCGGGACGTCCTGGCGGTGGGCGGCCAGAACCTGCGCATGCACGCTCGGGAGGACGACGCCTACTTCGAACTCCTCAACTCCGAGATGCTGCCGGCACCGACCCAGGCGCGGCTGCGTTCGGCCGCCGCCAACGTACTCATCGCGAACCGGGCGTGGCTGGAGGAGCTGGACCTGCATCCCGGGGAGCTGCGCCGTGAGCTGATGCGGTCGTTCCACGAGTGCGGATCCGACGACGAGATGTTCGAGCGGCTGGTCCGTGACCTGGTGGCTCACGCCTCGTTCCCGCCGGAAACACTGCCTGAAAGCCGTGAACGGCTGGTGCGCCACGTGCTGTTCGAGAGCTACCGCTGGGGCGGGCCGTGAGCGCGCCGAAGCGCGTGCTGGTCGTGGGCGGCGTGAACTTCGACGTCATCGCGCAAGCCGACCGGCTCCCCTCGGAACACGAGAAGCTGCGGGGCAGTGAATGCTCCGTGCTGCCGGGCGGCGCCGCGTCGAACACCGCCGTGGGGCTGGTCCGGCAGGGCTGCGCCGTCCGGCTGGTGTCCGCCGTGGGCGACGACACGGCGGGTGCGATGTGCCTGGAGGTACTGAACACGAGTGGTGTCGACACCTCGCTGGTTCAGGTACAGGCCGGGGCCCGTACGAGCATGGCCGTCGTCCTGTCGTCGGGTGCCGGGAAGCGGATGCTGACCTTCGCCGGCGCGGACCGCGATCGCGCGTTCCGCGCCGTCACGGAGGAGGACGTACACACGGTGGATCACGTCCATGTCATCGGGGAGCCCACTTCCGTCCTCGGACGCGTCGTGGATCTCGCGCACCAAGCCGGGCGGAGCGTTTCCATCGAATGGAACGGCAGGGACATGGGCCCCCTCGCACACAGGGCGTCGCTCAATTTCATGAACGCCGATGAGGCGGCGCGTCTCCCGCGACCGTACGAAGCGTCCGACGTCTTCGGGATCGCGCGGCGCACCGCGGAGCTCGTATCCGGCGATGTGATAGTGACTTTGGGTGCCGAGGGCGCCGTGTGGGCCTCTGCCACCGGGCAACTGTTCCACGAGCCCACCGTGCCAGTGGATCCGTTGGACAGAACCGGCGGCGGCGATGCGTTCGACGCGGGCGTCATCGCCGGCTGGCTGGACGGCGAACCGCCGACGGTCTGCATGCGGCGAGGCCTCGACGCGGCACGCCATGTGATCACAAGAATTGGAGCTCACCCGTGACGAGATGGCTCGGTGTTGCACTGCTGCCACGAGCGGACCACTTGCGGGTCGCCGTACGACTGCAGAAAGACATCGGAGGTGACGTGCGTCTGCAGCCCGTGCTGCATCCGGACGGCAATCTCCCGCATGTCACCGTCTTCCAGGGGCCGTTCACGGACTCCCTTGTTCCGGCAGAGGCGTTGGAGATGATCGGCACCGCCGCGGCCGAAAGTGGTCTACGCGACGAGGTACGCCTGTCCAGCACGGGTGTGGTCTACCAGCCCACCGGCTGGCTGTTCCTCGCCCTGGAGCGGCCTCCGCTGCTCGAAGCGCTGCAGGAGGCCGCACTTGCCGCGCTGGACCGGCATCTCGACCGGGCAGCCTTCGACAACACCAAGGACATCTCCCGGTTCACTGCCGACGAACGGGCCAGCTTCGAGCGCTACGGCTACCGTTACACCGGCAAGGCCTACGCGCCGCACGTGACCCTGGGCCGAGCCGAGGAAGAGACCGCCCTGGAGCTGGCCCGCACCGCGGAGGACCGGGTCAGCCTGCCCAAGGAGTGGGTGTTCGACCGCCTCAGCTTTTACGTCATGGGCAAGCACGGAGCCCACGCGGAGACCTTGCTGGAGCGACCGCTGGGGCCTATGTGACGGACCTGCCGCAGCTGCTGAGCATTGCCGAGGCGGCCGTCGACGAGGTTGCCCCGTGGTTGGCGACGGCCGGAGGGACATGGTCGACCGCCCGGTTCAAGACCTCCGGCGAGGAGGTCACCGCCGCCGACATCGAGGTGGAGTCCCGGGTGCGGCGAGTACTGGCCGCGCGAACGCCGCGCGTACCGCTCGTCGGCGAGGAGTCGTGGGCCCCCGGCGCCCCGCTGCCCGCGCGCTCCTGGCTGCTCGACCCGATCGACGGGACGACGAACTTCGCCAGGGGCGGCCCGATGTACGCCGTCTCGCTCGCCTACGTGGAGCACGGCGTTCCGCTGGTGGGTGTCCTGACGGCGCCTGCCCTCGGACAGCGGTGGACGACGCCGGGCCGCTCCAACGATGTGCGCCCTGTGGCCGACGACGTGGGCCGCGCGCTCGTGGGTATCTCCGGCACCGGCTCCGGGCACAGCAGTGTGCGACATGTCCTCGACCGTGTACGGGACGAGGCCTACCGGGTCCGGCTGCAGGGCTCGATGGCCCTGGACCTGGCGGGCGTGGCGGAAGGCTGGCTGGACGCCTGCGTGTGCGTCGCTCCCAAGCCGTGGGACGTCGCGGCCGGGGCGGCGCTGTGCCGCGACCGGGGGCGGGCGGTCCTCGGCATCGACGGCACCGCGTTCACCTTCGACTCTCCCGTTCTTCTGGCGGGCGCGCCAGGGGTGGCCCGGTGGCTCGCCGACCTGTGCCGAAGCAGCTGAGCCAAAGCTTTCGGCGCCGGAGTGGTGGGCGGTGGGCGTGGCGTCGACCCGACCGCCACGCCCGTCCTCGCTACTGCCCGGAAGCGGCCAGTTGCTTGAGGTCCACCGTCTCGTCCTTGGCCGGTGCCTTCGGGCGGACCGGCTTGTTGTAGTCGCCGAACGTGGCGTCGTTGGGAGTGTCGCCGCCCTTGACGGAGATGCGCAGGATGTACGGCTTGCCCTCCGTGGCGACGTACAGCGTGTTCGTCTCGCCGCCCGAGCCCTTCTTCGTCAGGGCGATGGCCTCCTTGCCGTCGACGGTCGTCGTGTCGCCCTTCTTCATGCCCTTGCGTTCGGACTTGTTCTCGTCCATCGACGCGACCAGGCCCTGCTTGTCGCAGAGGCCGCTGGTGGAGGCGTCGTCGGCGGGCATCTTGACCCACTTGTCGGCGACCTTGGACACGGCCTTCTGCGCGCCGGGCTGGGTCTTGAGCGCGGACTTCCAGTACTGCTCGTTGCCGCGCAGGTACAGCGTCCCGTCCGTGTGCCGCACCTCGGCCTCGGAGCCGCCCGTGCCGATGGTCCCCTGGCAGTTCTTCGCCTGGTCAACCACGATGTCCATGCTCACCGACTTGCCGTCGGTCTGCCGCACGTCACCCTTGACGCGCATCGAGTCGGCGCCCTTGGTGGCCTTCACCGCCTTGGCGGCGATCCGGTCGGCGCTGTCGCCGGCGAAAGGCTTGTCGGAACCGCCTCCGTCGTCGCTGTCTCCGCAGCTCGTCAGCAGGGCCGCCGACAGCACGGTCACTCCGATGACACCCGTAACCCTTCTCGAACGCACGTGGTCATCCCTCCCGCGGAACACTCGGACGTTCCGTCATCCGCGGCCCCAGTGGCCGCGGTCGTCGTCGAGTACCCGCGGATTCCCCGCGCTCACCCGGAATGCGGCATTCGCTCAGTCGAGCACGGCCACCCCGTCCAGCTCCACCAGGGCCTCCACGTCCCACAGTCTGACGACACCCACCACCGCCATCGCCGGGTAGTCGCGGCCCGCCAACCTGTGCCAGACGCGGCCCAGTTCGGGCGCGCAGGCGCGGTAGCCGGCGACGTCCGTGGCGTAGACGGTGACGCGGGCGAGGTCGGCCGGGGTGCCGCCCGCGTGGCGCAGGGCGGTGAGGAGGTTGGCCAGCGCGCGTTCGAACTGCTCGGGCAGGGTGGCGCCGGTGACCTTGCCCTCGCTGTCCAGCGCCGTCTGCCCGGCGAGGAAGACGAGGCGGGAACCGGTGGCGGTGACGGCGTGCGAGAAGCCCTTGGGCGGGGAGAGTTCGGCGGGGTTGACGCGGTTCAGGCTGCTCATGCGGGCGGCTCCTCCGGGTGGGTGGCGTACGGCTCCTTATGGGCGTGCCCCTCCTTATGGGCGTGCCCCTCCGTGTGGGCGTACCCCTCCGTGTGGGCGTACAGCTCCTTGGCGATGATCGTGCGCTGGACTTCGCTCGCCCCCTCGTAGATGCGGGGCGCCCGCACCTCGCGGTAGAGGTGTTCCAGGAGGTGTCCGCGGCGCAGCGCGCGGGCGCCGTGCAGTTGGACGGCCGCGTCAACCACGTACTGGGCGGTCTCCGTGGCGATGAGTTTCGCCATCGCGGCGCGCCGGGCGATGCCGGGGGCCTGCGGGCCCTCGCGGTCGTACGCCGCCGCAGCCGCGTACACCATCAGGCGGGCCGCCTCCGTGCGCGTGGCCATCTCGGCGACCTGGTGGGCGACGGCCTGGAGGCCCTTCAACGGGCCGCCGAACGCGGTCCGTTCGGCGGTGTGGGCCAGTGTGGCGTCGAGCGCGGCCTGCGCCATGCCGACCGCGAACGCGCCGACGCTCGGCCGGAACCGGTTGAGCGTGGTCATCGCGACCCGGAAGCCGCGGTCCACCTCGCCGAGCACGTCGGCCGCGGTGACCCGCACGCCGTCGAAGGCGAGGGCGCCGATCGGGTGCGGGGAGAGCATGTCGAGAGGGATGCCGGTGAGGCCCGCGCGGTCGGCGGGGACCAGGAACGCGGTGACGCCGCGGGAGCCCGCGCCGGGGGACGTACGGGCGAAGACGGTGTAGAAGTCGGCTTCGGGGGCGTTCGAGATCCAGCACTTCTCGCCGGTGAGGCGCCAGCCTTCGGAGCCGGCGGGGGTCGCGGCGAGGTTCAGGGCCGCCGCGTCCGAGCCCGCGCCCGGCTCGGAGAGCGCGAAGGCCGCGATGGCGTGGCCCCTGCGGACCGGGGGCAGCCACCGGTCCCGCTGGGCGCGGGAGCCGTGGGTGTGGACGGGGTGCGCGCCCAGTCCTTGCAGGGCGAAGGCTGTTTCCGCCTCTGTGCAGGCGTAGGCGAGGGACTCTCGGGTCAGGCAGAGGCCGAGTGTGCGGGACGCTTCGCTGGAGGGGGCGGTTCTGATCTGCGGATCCGATGGGGCTGGCCGCGCAGTTCCCCGCGCCCCTGGGGAGCCTTCGTCCGCCTCGAACAGGGCGTCCAGTAGGCCGAGTTCGCCCAGTGCTGCCACCAGTGGGCGGTTCACGTGGCCCGGTTCGCCCTTTTCCGCCAGGGGGCGGAGTCGGTCGGCGGCCAGGGTGCGCAGTTCTGCGCAGCGGGCGGTTTGTTCAGGGGTGAGTGCGAAGGCCGTCATCCCGGTCCCCTCCTTTATCGCGCACCGTTGACTGTCGTCACCATCACGATACGCTCATGGAGCGAGCCCACCACAGCGCCCGACCGGCAGGCAAGGGGGCAGAGCCGCCATGGAACCCACCGGCAATCCGGCCGATCCGGGGCTGACACCGTCCGGCCACGTCGACACGTTCACCCGGGACCACCTCCCGCAGCGCGAGCGGTGGCCCGCGCTGGTCCACGACCGGCCCGAGCTGCACTACCCCGCCCGCCTCAACTGCGGTGCGGAGCTCCTGGACCGGACCGTCGAGCGGTTCGGCGCCGAGCGTCCCGCCTTCCACACCGCGTCCGGCGAGACCTGGACGTACGGCCTGCTGCGGCAGCACGTCGACCGGATCGCGCGCGTGCTGACCGACGAGCTCGACGTACGGCCCGGCCGGCGCGTCCTGCTGCGCGGGCCCACCACGCCGTGGCTCGCGGCCTGCTGGCTCGCCGTGATGAAGGCGGGCGCGGTCGCCGTGACCGTCCTCGCCCAGCAGCGGTCGCAGGAGCTCGCCACCATGTGCGGGATCGCCGAGGTGCGGCACGCGCTCTGCGACGTCCGGTCGGTGGACGACCTGATCAAGGCCGGGGTGCCGGGGCTGAGCGTCACCACGTACGGAGGTGAGGGACCCGACGACCTTCTCGTGCGTGCGGGCAGGCAGCCCGCGGAGTACGAGGCGGTCGACACGGCCGCCGACGACGTCGCGCTCATCGCCTTCACCTCCGGTACGACGGGGCGGCCCAAAGGGTGCATGCACTTCCACCGCGACGTGCTCGCCATCGCCGACACCTTCGCGCGGCACGTCCTCAAGCCGGTGCCCGACGACGTCTTCGCGGGCAGCCCGCCGCTCGGCTTCACCTTCGGGCTCGGCGGTCTCGTCATCTTCCCGCTGCGCTTCGGCGCATCGTCCGTGCTGCTCGAACAGGCCGGTCCCAAGCAGCTGTTGCCCGCCATCGGGCGCCACGGGATCTCGGTGCTCTTCACCGCGCCGACCGCGTACCGCACGATGCTGGACCGGCTCGAAGGGCAGGACGTCTCCTCGCTGCGCCGCTGCGTCTCGGCCGGGGAGAACCTGCCCGCGGCCACCTGGCAGGCCTGGCACCGGCGCACCGGCCACCGCATCATCAACGGCATCGGCGCGACGGAGCTGCTGCACATCTTCATCTCCGCCGCCGACGACGACATCAGGCCCGGCACGACGGGACGCCCCGTGCCGGGGTGGCACGCGCGCGTGGTCGACGATTCCGGTGCCCCGGTGCCGGACGGCGAGCCCGGACTGCTCGCCGTGCGCGGCCCGGTGGGCTGCCGCTACCTCGCCGACGACCGCCAGCTCCAGTACGTACGGCACGGCTGGAACATCACCGGCGACACCTACGTCCGCGACCCCGACGGCTACTTCCGCTACGTCGCCCGCGCCGACGACATGATCATCTCGGCCGGGTACAACATCGCCGGCCCCGAGGTCGAGGAGGCCCTGCTCCGCCACCCCGACGTCGCCGAGACCGCGGTCGTGGGGCGCCCCGACGAGCTGCGCGGCCAGGTCGTCGTGGCCCACGTGGTCCTGCGCGAGGGGGCGACGCCCGACGCCGACCGGCTCCGCGAGTTCGTCAAGGGCGAGCTCGTGCCGTACAAGTGCCCGCGCGAGATCGTCTTCCTGGACGCCCTGCCGAGGACGGCGACGGGGAAGCTGCAGCGGTTCCGGCTGCGCGCCGGGCCCCCGGCGGAACCGGGCCCGTAGAGTGATCACGTGTCCGAGCAGCACACCCCACGGTCCCTGATCGTCACCTTCTACGGCGCCTACGGCCGCGCCGCGCCAGGACCCGTCCCGGTGGCCGAGCTGGTGCGCCTCCTCGCGCCGGTCGGCGTGGACGCGCCGTCGGTGCGGTCCTCCGTGTCCCGGCTCAAGCGGCGCGGCCTGCTCGTGCCCGCGCGCACCGCGGCGGGCGCCGCGGGCTACGCGCTCTCGCCCGACGCGCGCCAGCTCCTGGAGGACGGCGACCGCCGCATCTACGGCACCGAGGTCGCGCGGCGGGGAGGCGGCTGGGTCCTCGCCGTCTTCTCCGTGCCCGAGGCCGAGCGCCAGAAGCGGCACGTGCTGCGCTCCCGCCTCGCGGGCCTCGGCTTCGGCACGGCGGCGCCGGGCGTCTGGATCGCCCCCGCGCACCTCTACGAGGAGACCAGGCACACCCTGGAGCGCCTCCAACTCTCCCCGTACGTCGACCTGTTCCGCGGCGAGCACCTGGGCTTCGCGCCGACGGCGGAGGCGGTCGGGCGCTGGTGGGACCTCTCGTCCCTGGCCAAACAGCACGAGGCGTTCCTGGACCGGCACGAGCCGGTGCTGCGCTCCTGGGAGACCCGCAAGGGCGCTCCCCCGCCGCCCGAGGAGGCGTACCGCGACTATCTCCTCGCCCTCGACTCCTGGCGCCAACTCCCCTACGCCGACCCGGGCCTGCCCGCCGACCTGCTGCCCGCGGACTGGCCGGGGGACCGCTCCGCCGCGGTGTTCGCGGCGCTGGACGGCCGGCTGCGGGAGGCCGGGGCGCTGTTCGTGCGGCCCGCATAGACCGGAAGGCTGGAGGAGACGGGTGGGCGAGGACGTGTTGCGCTGGAGCGAGTACCGCGTCGTGCCGTGGAAGAACGGTGGCGGTACGACCAGAGAGGTCGCGGACGGCACCGGCTGGCGGGTGAGCGTCGCGGACGTGGACGGGGACGGCCCCTTCTCGTCCTTTCCCGGCATCGACCGTGTGATCACCCCGGTCGAGGGCGACGGCATGCTGCTGACCGTGGCCGGGGCCGCACCGCGGCCGGTGGAGCCGCTGCGCCCCTTCGCCTTTCCCGGTGACGCGGCGACGGACTGCCGACTGGTGGCGGGCGCCGTGCGCAATCTGAACGTGATGACCCGCAGGGGCTCCGCGACGGCCGACGTGCGGATCGTCGACGTCACCGCCGGGCGGGAGGCGGGGACGGTGTGCGCGGCGGGCCAGATCCTGCTGGTCATGGCCGTCACGGAAGGGGTCGCCGTCGGTGGGCAGGAAGGGCGGGGGACTCCGCTCGGCCGTCTCGACTGCGTACGCCGGGACGGCCCGGGCGCGCTCACGCTGCGCGGTGACGGCACGGTGGCCGAGGTCAGGATCAAGGCGAGGACCACCGCGCCGCGCTGACGCGGGCGCTCAGCCGCCCAGCCGCTCAGCCGCTCAGCCGCTCAGGGTCAGCCTCGGCTTGGGCGCGTCCGTGCGTCCCGTCTGGGGCCGTCGGCTGCCCGCGCGGTACTGCACGGGCCAGCTCACGCCCGGCCCCGCGTAGCCCTGTTCGGCGGCGGCGTGCAGGGTCCAGTGCGGGTCGTAGAGGTGCGGGCGGGCGAGGGCGCAGAGGTCCGCGCGGCCCGCGAGGAGCAGGGAGTTGACGTCGTCCCAGGAGGAGACGGCGCCGACCGTGATCACCGGGATGCCGGTCCGGTTGCGGATGCGGTCGGCGTACGGCGTCTGGTAGGAGCGGCCGAACGCGGGGCGCTCGTCGGAGACCACCTGGCCCGTCGACACGTCGATCGCGTCGGCCCCGTGCGCCGCGAACGCGCGGGCGATCTCGACGGCGTCGGCCGCCGTGGTGCCGCCGTCGGCCCAGTCGGTGGCGGAGATGCGGACCGTCATGGGCCTGCCGTCCGGCCACACCTCCCGTACCGCGTCGAAGACTTCGAGGGGGAAGCGGAGGCGGGCCCGGAGGGAGCCGCCGTACGCGTCCGTGCGGCGGTTCGTGAGCGGCGAGAGGAAGCCGGAGAGCAAGTAGCCGTGGGCGCAGTGCAGTTCGAGGAGGTCGAATCCTGCGAGGTCGGCGCGCCGGGCCGCCGCGACGAACTGGTCGCGGATCTCGGCCAGTCCGGCGCGGGAGAGTTCGCGGGGGGTCTGACTGCCCGGCTTGTACGGGAGCGGTGAGGCGGCGTCGAGCGGCCAGTTGCCGTCGGGCAGCGGTTCGTCGATGCCCTCCCACATCAGGCGGGTGGAGCCCTTGCGGCCCGAGTGGCCGAGCTGGACGCCGATCGCCGTGCCGGGTGCCTGCGCGTGGACGAAGTCGGTGACACGCCGCCAGGCGTCGGCCTGTTCGGCGGTGTAGAGCCCGGCACAGCCCGGCGTGATGCGGCCGCGCTCGCTGACGCACACCATCTCGGTCATGACCAGGCCCGCGCCGCCGAGTGCCCGCGCGCCCAGGTGCACCAGGTGGAAGTCGCCGGGGACGCCGTCCACGGCGGAGTACATGTCCATCGGGGAGACGACGACGCGGTTGCGCAGGGTCAGGTCGCGCAGCCGGAAGGGCGTGAACATCGGCGGGGTGCCTTCGGGGCAGCCGAAGTCGCGCTCGACGGCGCGGGTGAACCCGGCGTCGCGCAGCCGGAGGTTGTCGTGGGTGACGCGCCGGCTGCGGGTGAGGAGGTTGAACGCGAACTGCCGGGGCGGCTGGCCCAGGTGGTCCGGCAGCCGCTCGAACCACTCCAGGCTGGCGCGGGCCGCACGCTGCGTGGAGGCGACGACGGGGCGGCGCTCGCTCTCGTACGCCGTGAGGGCGCTCGGGATGTCGGGCTGCTCCTGGAGGCAGGCGGCGAGGGCGAGGGCGTCCTCGACGGCGAGCTTGGTGCCGGAGCCGATGGAGAAGTGCGCGGTGTGGGCGGCGTCGCCGAGGAGCACCGTGTTGCCGTGGGACCAGCGGTCGTTGACGACCGTGCGGAAGTTGATCCAGGCGGATTTGTTGCCGCGCAGCGGGCGGCCGCCGAGCGCGTCGGCGAAGATCTTGGCGCAGCGTTCGGTGGACTCGCGCTCGTCGAGCTCGGCGAACCCGGCCTCCCTCCACACCTCCTCACGCATCTCGACGATGACGGTGGAGGCGTCGGGATCGCGGGAGTACGGATAGCCGTGCAGCTGCATCATGCCGTGCTCGGTCTCGGCGATCTCGAACCGGAACGCGTCGAAGGCGAAGTCCGCGGCCAGCCAGATGTAGCGGCAGCGGTGCGTCGTGAGGCTCGGCCGGAAGACGTCGGCGTGCGCCTCGCGGGTGAGGCTGTGCACACCGTCCGCGGCGACGACGAGGTCGTACGCCGTGGACAGCTCGGCGGCGGGCGGCGCCCCGGTGCGGAAGCGGAGCTCGACGCCGAGCCCGCGGCAGCGCTCGTGCAGGATCTCCAGGAGCCTGCGGCGCCCGAGCGCCGCGAAGCCGTGGCCGCCGGAGGTGTGCCGCCGGTCGCGGTGCACGATGTCGATGTCGTCCCAGCGCACGAACTCGGCCTGGAGCGCGGCGTACACGGCGGGGTCGGCGTGCTCGATGCCGCCGAGGGTCTCGTCGGAGAGGACGACACCGAAGCCGAAGGTGTCGTCGGGCGCGTTGCGCTCCCAGACGGTCACCTCGCGGGCGGGGTCGAGCCGCTTGAGCAGCGCGGCGGCGTAGAGCCCGCCGGGTCCGCCGCCGATGACGGCGATGCGGTGCGCCGCGGGCGGCGTGCGCACCCGGGTGAGCTCGGCCGCCTCGTCCACGGCGACCGCCTCGTCCGCCGCGGTCGCCTCGTCCGTCACCGGTGCCTCGTCCACGGCCGCCGCTTCGTCCGTCACGGGCGCCTCGTCCGCCGCGGGCGCCTCGTCCGTCACCGGTGCCTCGTCCGCCGCGGGCGCCTCGGCAGGGCGGAGCGAGGTCGGCCGACGGGGCGCCGGCCGGCCTGCCGCCACGCCTTCCTCGGCGGTCTCGCCCACCGCACCTGCCTCCGCAGGACGGCGCACAGCCGGCCCGAACGAGGACGGACAGGCACCTGTCGCGGGCGCCTCTGTAGGACGGCTCGCGGTCACCCCGGGTGGCCCGGTGGGCGCCGGTGCCGTCTCCGCCTTCGTCGCCCCCGTCCTCGTCCTCGTCGCCCCCGTCCTCATCGGCCCTGCCACTTCGGCGGGCGCTTCTCCGTGAAGGCCGCGTGGAACTCGGCGTAGTCCTCGCCGTTCATGAGGAGGGCCTGCGTGGCCGCGTCCAGTTCGACGGAGGCGGCGAGCGGCATGTCCAGTTCGGCGGTGAGCAGCGCCTTCGTCTGCGCGTACGCGAGGGCGGGGCCGTCGGCGAGGCGCCGCGCCAGGGTCCGCGCGGCCTCGGCGGCCCTGCCTTCCTCCGTCAGCTCGCTGATGAGGCCGATCCGTTCGGCCTCGGGGGCGCGCACCGGTTCGCCCAGCATGAGGAGCCGGGTGGCGTGGCCGAGGCCGACGACGCGCGGCAGCAGATAGGCGGCGCCCATGTCGCCGCCGGAGAGGCCGACCCGGGTGAAGAGGAAGGAGAAGCGGGCCGAGGGGTCCGCGACGCGGAAGTCCGCGGCGAGGGCGAGGACCGCGCCGGCGCCCGCCGCCACGCCGTGCACGGCGGCGACCACCGGGAAGGGGCACTCCCGGATCGCCCGGACGACCTGGCCGGTCATGCGGTTGAAGTCGAGGAGCTGGGCCGTGTCCATGGCAAGCGTGGCGCCGATGATCTCGTCGACGTCGCCGCCGGAGCAGAAGCCGTGGCCCTCGCCGCCGAGCACGAGGGCGCGCACGGACTTGTCGCGGGAGAGCTCGGCGAGCAGGTCGCGCAGGTCGGCGTAGGCGCCGAAGGTGAGGGCGTTGAGCTTGTCGGGGCGGGCGAGGGTGACCGTGGCGACCCCTTCGTCGACGGCGAGTCGCAGGTGCCGCCAGTCGGGGGTGCGGGTCGCGGAGCCGGTGAAGGGACTCATCTGGTGCGGCCTCCTCGGCCTGGGGGGCTGGAGTGCGCGGGTGTGGGGCGTCGTGGAGCACCGGTGGGGCGACGGAGAGTGCCACTCCCGAAGTTATCACCGTCCCGTGACTGTCGTCATGAGTGCGCGATATGACGGCCGTGCGACAGCGGAACGACACAGGGCCGTACGTCCCGGGAACGCCCGACCGTCGGCCCTGCCGCCACAGCGCTTAGGATTCGTACGGTTGAAAGCAGGACCGCTTGCCTGCCCTGAACGGACCCGCCTTGCACGAGCCCTCCTCCCCCGCCTCCTGGCGCATCGCGCTGCCGCACACCGCGGCCGCCGTGCCGGTCGCGCGCGCCCTGGTCCGTACGGCGCTCAACGACATCGAGACGTCCGCCGACACCGACACCGCCGAGCTCCTCACCGCCGAGCTGGTCGCGAACGCCGTCGAGCACACCGCGGGGCAGGACCCCATAGAGCTGGTGATCGAGCTGCTGCCGACCGGCTGCCAGGTCGAGGTGCACGACTCCAACCCGCTGCCGCCCGGTGACCTCACCGCCCCCGACCCGCCCGGCGAGCCGGACCCCTGGCAGGAGCACGGGCGCGGCCTGCTCCTGATCCGCACCCTCAGCTCGTCCTGCGGCCACCGCCCCACCGCGTCCGGCAAGGCGGTCTGGTTCACGCTTCCCGCGACTCCCCCGCGGCCCCGGCGCTGACCGGCGCCTCGCCCCGGCCGAGCCGCGAGTGGCCGCGGCCGTAGAGCGCGTAGACCACGGCGCCCGCCACGAGGAACACGGCGAACTGCAGCCACGTCGTCCAGCCCGTGCCCCAGATCAGATAGAGGCAGAAGCCCACACCGAGGACCGGGCTGACGGGGTACAGCGGCACGCGGAAGGTGCGGCGCAGGTCCGGGGCCGAGCGGCGCAGGGCGAGGACCGCGACGTTCACCACGGCCATGACCGTCAGGGTGCCGATGGTGGTGAGGCTGACGACGACGTCGAGCGACGAGAAGGCGGCGGGCACGGCGACGACCGCCGCGACGATCCAGGTGTTGGCGACCGGGGTCGCGGTCCTCGGCGAGACGCGTGCGAAGACGCGCGGCATAAGGCCGTCGCGGGACATCGACATCAGGATGCGGGTCTGGCCGTACATGACGGCGAGCACCACGGAGGCGATGGCGACGACCGCGCCGAAGGCGATGATGCCGCCGCCGACGGTCGAGTCGGTGACGTGGTCGACGACGAGCGAGAGGGCGGCGGGCTTGTCCGCGACGGCGTCGGAGCCGAGCGCGCCGATGGCCGCGAGCGCCACGGCGACGTAGAGCAGTGTGACGACGCCGATGCAGATCATGATGGCGAGGGGGATGTTGCGCCGCGGGTTCTTCACCTCCTCGCCGGCCGTGGTGACCGCGTCGAAGCCGATGAAGGAGAAGAAGGCGAGCGAGGCGCCCGCGGTGATGCCGGAGACGCCCGCGCCCGCGAAGGGCGTGAGGTTGCCGTCCTCGAACGCGGTGAACGCGACGGCCAGGAAGAGCAGCAGGATGCCGATCTTCAGCACCGCCATGGCCGCCGTGGCGCCGGCGCTCTCGCGGATGCCGCGCACCAGGAGGACGGCGGCGAGCAGGATGACGACGACGGCCGGCAGGTTGAGCACGCCGCCCTCGCCGGGTCCGGCGGAGAGCGCGGCGGGCAGCTCCCATCCGGTGAGGCTGTGCAGCAGTTCGTTCAGGTACTGGCTCCAGCCGACCGCGACCGCGGAGACCGAGACGCCGTACTCCAGGAGCAGACACCAGCCGACGAGGAACGCGGTGCGCTCGCCCAGTGAGGCGTACGCGAACGAGTACGAGCTGCCGGAGACCGGGATCGCGCCGCCCAGCTCCGCGAACGAGAACGCGGTGAAGATGCAGGTCACGGCCGCGAGGACGTAGGAGACCGCGACGGCGGGGCCGGCCTCGGCGACCGAGTCGGAGAGGCCGACGAAGATGCCGGTGCCGACGATGGCGCCGACACCGAAGCACACGAGCTGGAAGAGCCCCATGGTGCGCCGGAGGCCGTGGCCTTCGAGGTCCGCCCCCGATTCGGCGACGAGCTGGTCGGGGGACTTGATGCGAAGCCCATTGGTGCGTGTGGGGCTCATGGGGTGGTTCTCGTTTCCGGTGGTGCGTGGTGCGTGGAGCGTGGAGCGCGGTGCGGGGTGTCAGGTCAGTGTCGCGACCAGGACCGCCTTGATCGTGTGCATACGGTTCTCGGCCTCGTCGAAGACGACGGAGTGTGCCGACTCGAAGACCTCGTCGGTGACCTCCAGGGCCTCCAGGCCGTACGTCTCGTGGACCTCGCGTCCGACCTGGGTGCCCAGGTCGTGGAAGGCGGGCAGGCAGTGCAGGAACTTCACGTCGGCGTTGCCGGTGGCGCGCAGGACGTCCATCGTCACCGTGTAGGGCGCGAGGGCGGCTATGCGCTCGGCCCACACCTCCTTGGGCTCCCCCATCGACACCCAGACGTCGGTGCCGACGAAGTCGGCGCCCCGGACGCCTTCCTCGACGTCCTCGGTGAGCGTGAGGCGGGCGCCGCTGGCCGCGGCGAGCTCCCGGGCCCGCGCGACGATCTCCTCGGCGGGCCAGTAGGCGCGGGGCGCGACGATGCGTACGTCCATGCCGAGCAGGGCGCCGGTGACCAGGTACGAGTTGCCCATGTTGAAGCGGGCGTCCCCGAGGTAGGCGAAGGCGGTACCGGTGAGGGGCTTGGCGCTGTGCTCGGTCATGGTGAGCATGTCGGCGAGCATCTGGGTGGGGTGCCAGGAGTCGGTCAGGCCGTTGTAGACGGGCACGCCCGCGTGCGCGGCGAGCGTCTCGACCGTGTCCTGCGCGTCCCCGCGGAACTCGATGGCGTCGAACATCCGGCCGAGCACCCGGGCGGTGTCCTTCGACGACTCCTTCTTGCCGATGTGCGACCCGGACGGGTCGATGTACGTCGTGGCGGCGCCCTGGTCGGCGGCGGCCACCTCGAAGGCGCAGCGGGTCCTGGTCGAGCTCTTCTCGAAGATCAGCGCGATGTTCTTGCCCCGCAGCCGCCGCGTCTCGGCCCCGGCCTTCTTGGCCGCCTTCAGCTCGGCGGCCAGGTCGATCAGGCCGCGGAACTCGTCGGCGGTGAAGTCCAGCTCCTTGACGAAGTGGCGGCCGGTGAGGTCTGTGGCCATGAGGCGCTCCAGGAATGCGGAAAGGGGTGCGGGACACGGTGACCTTGGAACTATATACGATGCTCCACATTTATATACGGAGCCCCCGGGTTCACCGCCCGGCCGGGGTCACGCCCCCGGCACCGCGTCCCGCTGCACCGGGCAGCTCATGCACCGCGGGCCGCCCCGGCCGCGCCCCAGCTCGCTGCCGAGGATCTCGATCACCTCGATGCCCTGCTTGCGCAGGTGCGTGTTGGTCGTCGAGTTCCGCTCGTACGCGACGACGACGCCGGGCTCCACGGCGAGGACGTTGCAGCCGTCGTCCCACTGCTCGCGCTCGGCCGCGTGCACGTCCTGGGTGGCCGTGAGCACCCGGATGCCGTCGAGGCCGAGCGCCGCGGCGATCGCCCGGTGCATGTGCTCGGGCGGATGGTCGGTGACCTTCAGCTCCCGCTCCCCGACGCCCGGTTCGATGGTGTACGAGCGGAGCATGCCGAGGCCCGCGTACTGCGTGAAGGTGTCGCCGTCGACCATCGTCATGACCGTGTCGAGGTGCATGAAGGCGCGCCGCTTCGGCATGTCCAGGGCCACGATCGTCTGCGCGGAGCCCGCCGCGAACAGCTTGTGCGCGAGCATCTCGACGGCCTGCGGCGTGGTGCGCTCGCTCATGCCGATGAGCACCGCCCCCTTGCCGATCACGAGGACGTCGCCGCCCTCGATGGTCGAGGGGTAGTCGGCCTGCCCCTGCGACCAGATGTTGAAGTTCTCGCTCCGGAACAGCGGGTGGTGCTGGTAGATCGCCTCGAAGTGCACGGTCTCGCGCTGCCTGGCGGGCCAGCGCATCGCGTTGATGGAGACGCCGTCGTAGATCCAGGCGGAGGTGTCGCGGGTGAAGAGGTGGTTGGGCAGCGGACCGAGCAGGAAGTCGTCCAGGTCCATGCAGTGGAAGCGGACGGACGTCGGCTCGGCGTGCCGCTCCAGGAACTCCCGCTTCGTCATCCCGCCGACCAGCGCCTCGGCGAGCTCGGCCGACGGCAGCGTCGCGAAGACGGCCCGCAGGTGGTCGGTGGCCAGCGGTCCGTACTCCTTCTCGTCGAAGACGCGGTCCAGGACCATGAGGCGGGCCGCCGGCACGTCCAGGGTCTCGGTCAGCAGGTCGCCGAAGAGGTGGACGGCCACGCCCCGGTCGCGCAGCACGTCCGCGAAGCCGTCGTGCTCCTGGCGGGCCCTGCGCACCCACAGGACGTCGTCGAAGAGGAGGGTGTCCTTGTTGCTCGGAGTCAGCCGCTTGAGCTCCAGATCGGGGCGGTGCAGTATGACGCGGCGCAGCCGCCCGGCCTCGGAGTCGACATGGAATCCCATGGGGTCCATCTTTCCCCGGCCGGACGGCCGACGCTCATCGTTGGCCGAAGCCGTGCGGCTCAGCGGCTAGAGCCGCGGGTCCACCGGCTCCGACTCCAGGGCGAGGACCGCGAACACCGCCTCGTGCACGCGCCACAGCGGCTCGCCGTCCGCGAGGCGGTCCAGGGCCTCAAGGCCGAGCGCGTACTCGCGGGTGGCGAGTGAGCGCTTGTGGCCGAGTGAGCGCTCGCGCAGCTTCGCCAGGTTCTCCGGGCGCGTGTACTCCGGGCCGTAGACGATCCGCAGGTACTCGCGGCCGCGGCACTTGACGCCGGGCTGGACGAGCCGGCCCTGCCCGTTCCTGACCAGCGCCTCGACCGGCTTGACGACCATGCCCTCGCCGCCGCGGCTGGTCATCTCCAGCCACCAGTCGACGCCCGCGCGGACCGACTCGGGGTCGCCCGTGTCGACGTAGAGGCGGCGGGTGGTCTGCAGCAGGTCGGACTCCTGGCCGCTGTTGTCGTGCTCCACCATGCGGTCGATCAGGGCCAGCTGTTCGTCGTGCGGGAGCCCGGCGAGGCTGCGGCCCTGGACCGCCAGGATCTGGAACGGCGCGAGCCGCACGCCCTCCAGGCCCTCGGTCGGCCAGCAGTAGCGGCGGTAGGCGTCGGTGAACGCGGCGGCGTCCGCGGCGCGCTCCCGCTGCCGGGCGAGGAGCCCGCCCGCGTCGACACCGCGCGCCGTCGCCGCCTCCAGCGCGGCGAGCGCGCCGGGGAAGACGGCACCGGAGGCGGCGCCCACGGCGGCGTACTGGGTGCGGAGCAGGCCGGACGCCTTCAGCGACCACGGCATCAGCTCCGCGTCGAGCAGCAGCCAGTCCGTCCGCAGCTCCTCCCACAGGCCCGCCTCGGTGACGGCGTCGCGGACCCGGCCGAGCACCTCCTCGGTGACGGCCGCGTCGGCGAAGAAGGGGCGGCCGGTGCGGGTGCAGAGGGACCCCGTGGGGCCCTCGACACCGAAGCGCTCGCGGGCCGCGGCGGCGTCCCGGCAGACCAGGACCACCGCCCGGGAACCCATGTGCTTCTCCTCGCACACGACGCGCGCGACACCGTCCTGCGCGTACGAAGCGAAGGCCTCGGCCGGGTGCTCCAGATAGCCCTCGCGCCGCGACGTCGCGGTCGGCGCCATCGTCGGCGGCAGGTACGGCAGCAGGCGCGGGTCGACGGCGAAGCGGCTCATGACCTCCAGGGCCGCCGCCGCGTTCTCCTCGCGCACGGCGACGCGGCCGGCGTGCCGGGTCTCCACCACGCGGCGGCCGTGCACGTCGCCCAGGTCGAGCGGCCGCCCGTCGTGACCGCCGGGCGCCTCGGTGCGCAGCGGCCTGGCCGGCTCGTACCAGACGCGTTCCGCCGGTACGTCGACGAGTTCGCGCTCCGGCCAGCGCAGCGCGGTCAGCCTGCCGCCGAAGACGGCGCCGGTGTCCAGGCAGATGGTGTTGTTGAGCCAGGTCGCGGTGGGCACCGGGGTGTGGCCGTAGACGACGGCGGCGCGGCCCCGGTACTCCTCCGCCCACGGGTAGCGCACCGGCAGCCCGAACTCGTCGGTCTCGCCGGTCGTGTCGCCGTACAGGGCGTGCGAGCGCACCCGGCCGGACGTACGGCCGTGGTACTTCTCGGGCAGGCCCGCGTGGCAGACGACGAGCCGTCCCCCGTCGAGGACGTAGTGGGAGACGAGACCGTCGACGAACTCCCGTACCCGCGCCCGGAATTCCTCGCTCTCGCGCTCCAGCTGCTCGATGGTCTCGGCCAGTCCGTGGGTGTGCTGGACCTTGCGGCCCCTCAGGTGGCGGCCGAGCTTGTTCTCGTGGTTGCCGGGCACGCAGAGCGCGGTGCCGTCCGCGACCATCGCCATCACCCGGCGCAGCACGCCCGGGGTGTCCGGGCCGCGGTCGACGAGGTCGCCGACGAAGACGGCCGTGCGGCCCTCGGGGTGGACGCCGTCCGCATAGCCGAGCTTGTCGAGCAGGGTTTCCAGTTCGGCGGCGCAGCCGTGGATGTCGCCGATGATGTCGAAGGGGCCCGTGAGGTGGGAGAGGTCGTTGTAGCGCTTCTCGGTGACGACGGTGGCGCCCTCGATCTCGTCCACGCCGCGCAGGACGTGGACCTTCCTGAAGCCCTCGCGCTCCAGGTGCTTCAGGGAGCGGCGCAGTTCGCGCTGGTGGCGCTGGATGACGCGGCGCGGCAGCCCCGCACGGTCCTCGCGCGCGGCGTTGCGTGCGGCGCAGACCTCTTCGGGCACGTCGAGCACGATGGCGATGGGCAGCACGTCGTACTGCCTGGCCAGCTCGATCAGCTGCTTGCGGCTGTCGCTCTGCACGCTGGTCGCGTCGACGACCGTGCGGCGGCCCGCGGCGAGGCGCTTGCCCGCGATGTAGTGCAGCACGTCGAAGGCGTCGCGGCTGGCGCTCTGGTCGTTCTCGTCGTCGGCGACGAGCCCTCGGCAGAAGTCGCTGGAGATGACCTCGGTGGCCTTGAAGTGCCGGTGCGCGAAGGTCGACTTGCCGGAGCCGGTGGCGCCGATCAGGACGACGAGGGACAGGTCGGTGACGGGCAGCACGCGGCGCGGTCCCGCGGCTTCGGTGACGGAACCGCTGTCGCTGGTGGTGTCGTTCGTCATGCGGCCCGCACCTCCTCTCTGGCGGCCTGCGTGAACACGGCCATCTGGGTGGGCGGCCCCACCTCGGGGTCGTCGTCGCCCACGGGCACGAACTCCACGTCGTACGCGTGCCGCTCGGCCACCGCGCGGGCCCAGGCGCGGAACTCCTCCCGCGTCCACTCGAAGCGGTGGTCACCGTGGCGCACGTGCCCGGCCGGGAGGGTTTCCCACCGGACGTTGTACTCGACGTTCGGCGTCGTGACGAGGACGGTGCGGGGGCGCGCGGAGCCGAACACCGCGTACTCCAGGGCGGGCAGGCGCTCCACGTCGAGGTGCTCGATGACCTCGCTGAGCACCGCCGCGTCGTACCCCTTGAGCCGCTTGTCGGTGTAGGCGAGCGAGCCCTGGAGGAGCGTGACGCGCTCCGCCAGGCGCTCGCCCATCCGGTCGAGCCGCAGCCGCCGCGCCGCGACGGTCAGCGCGCGCACGGACACGTCGAGCCCGACGATCTCGGTGAACCGCGCGTCCTTGAGCAACGCCTGCACCAACTGCCCCTGCCCGCACCCGAGATCGAGGACGTGGGCCGCCCCGGCCGCGGTGAGCGCCGCGAGGATCGCCTCGCGGCGGCGCAGGGCGAGCGGCACGGGCCTCTCCTCCGTGTCGAAGGTGTCGGACTCGTCTTCAGCGACGGCGTTGTCCAGCTCCTCGACGTCCGTGTCGTCGGCGTCGGCGAGCCGTACCAGTTCGAGCCGCTCCGTCGCCTCACGGGTCAGGGACCGGCGCCGCGCGAGGTAGCGGCTGGTGATGAGCTCCCGCTCCGGGTGGTCCGCGAGCCAGCCGTCACCGGCCCGCAGCAGCTTGTCGACCTCGTCCGGCGAGACCCAGTAGTGCTTGGCGTCGTCGAGGACGGGAAGCAGCACGTACAGGTGGCGGAGCGCCTCGCCCAGGGTCAGCCGGCCGTCGGGCACGTCGAGGACGAGCTGTACGTACCGCGAGTCCCCCCAGGCGGGGAACCGCACGTCCAGCGGGACGGGCGTCGCCGTCACCGTCCAGCCGAGCGGCTCGAACAGCGCCCGCACCAGGCCGGCGCCGCCGCTCGCGGGCAGGGCGGGCACCTCGACGCGCAGCGGCAGCGGCCGCGCGGCCCGCTCGGGGCGGGCGTTGCACACGCCGCGCAGCGCGCTGGAGAAGACCGCGCTCAGCGCCACGGCGAGCAGCGAGGAGGCCGCGTACGGCCGGTCGTTCACGTACTGCGCGAGCGCCGCGTCGGGTGCGCCGCCGCGCCCCTTGCCCTTCCCCTTGCCACGCCGCACGAGCGCGACGGGGTCGACCTCCAGGAGCAGCGCGGCGGTGCAGCGCTCGGGGGTCGCCTCGGGGTAGAAGACGTGGGCGGTGCCGTGGGAAGTGGCGAACGCCTGCGTCCTGTCAGGATGCTTGTGCAGCAGGAATCCCAGGTCGGTCGCCGGGTTCCGCGCGTCGCCGGAGGTCGAGATCGTCAAGAACACATGGTCGAGTATCGTCGCGCCGGGCGGCGAGGGCCACGGAATTTGCACTCGCCGGTCAGGAGTCCGTACGCGGCGGCCGGGACTCCGCACACACGCCGGTCAGGGCAGACCGGTCACCCCTTCTCACCGCCGTCCGGCTCCCATCTGGGGGCGTCCGGCGCCTCGGCGACCTGGCGCAGGGTGCGGCCGCTGCGCACGGAGCGGGCGCGCCGCGGGTCGGGGGTGCCGCCGCCCTTGCCCGCGCCCTTCCCCTCACCTGTGCTCTTCCCCTCCCCTGTGCTCTTCCCCTCCCCTGTGGCCTTCCGCACGAGCAGCCAGGTCGGTTTGGCGGAGCCGCCGCTCCGCTCCTCGCGGCCGTGGAACCGGGTGAGCGCGTACTGTCCGCGCAGCTTCTCGCCGTGCAGCTCGAACGTGGCGTGGCCGTTCTCCAGGGCCTGGCCGAACGGCACGGGCCGCTTCTTCTTGTCGTGGCTCATCGGCCGGTAGGTGCCCCGGTCCCAGACGATGACGGTCCCGCCGCCGTACTCGCCCTCGGGGATCACGCCCTCGAAGTCCCGGTACGCCATGGGGTGGTCCTCGGTGGGGAGGGCGAGCCTCTTGTCGTGCGGGTCGGTGGAGGGCCCCTTGGGGACGGACCAGGACTTGAGCACGCCGTCGACCTCCAGTCGGAAGTCGAAGTGCATGGTGCTCGCGTCGTGGATCTGCACGACGAAGACCGGTTCGTCGCCGGGGGCCGGTGCGGCCGCGTCCTGCCGTCGCGTCGCCTGCTCGCCGCTCGGCTCGCGCGTCCTGTCGAAGTGCCGCTTCCCGCGATAGGTCCGCAGCTTGTCCTCCTCGGTCACAGAGGCCCCTTTCCGTCGGGTCGCTGATCCGTCCGGGCCGCCGGGTACCCCGTGATCGCCACCGGGACGCACTGGCGCACGCCGGGCGCTCGCCCTACCTCCGACGGTACGGGAGAGCACGGCGGTCGGCACGGCACCGGCTGGGGCACCCGCCGCCGATGCGGGGCGCATAGCCCGATCGAATATGGCGGGATGTCGTCCGTGCCTGCCGAATCCGGTTCCGTTTGCGCCTCGACGCGCCTGCCCCGGTGGGACCATCCTGCTGTGACCGCGGCGGGACACTGCGTGACAACTGGGCAGCTCGGGGCGGGAGTTGGCTGGAGTTGGCGGGAGTTTTCCGGAGTCCGTGGTCCGCCGCACAGGGGGACGGGAACGAGGGGGCGTCATGACGGGTGAAGAATGGTGGCTGCCGATCGCCGTGTGCGTGGGGGTCGCGTGGCTGGCACTCCTGGTCCGCTTCTGGAATCAGGGCCGGCTCCTGGGGAGCAGGACGTCCGGGTGGTGCGCCTTGGTCTTCGCCGTGTGGACGGCAGGAGTGGCGGGGCTGGCGAGCTCACTGCTCATGCCGCACGCCTCGCGCGTACCGCCGGTACTGGTCGGCGCGGTCGCCGCCTGGGCGCTGGTCTCCCTGGTCGGCCGGGAGGAGGAGAGGCAGCTGCAGTCCGTTCCCCTGCTGAAGCTGTTCACCTTGTACGGTTCCGTCCTGCTGGAGCGGCTGTCCGAGCAGGTGCGGTACGACGAATCGCAGTGGTGCCGGAACCTGGCCCAGGGCTTCTGCAACGGCCTGGAGCTGCAACGCTTCAACAACGGCGTCCACTACGTCCTGGAGCTCCGGGTGGACGTGCCGGGCCGGCCGGCCGCGCGTCGCACCCAGCTGCAGCAGGACATCACCGAACTCCACCGGGAGGCGCAGGCCGCCGTGGACAAATGGCTGAAGCAGGAACGGGCGCTGGAGAAGCACGTCGGGGACCTGGACGAGCACGCCGTGGCGGCGGCCGAGGGCAGGTACCGCGACGCCCGCGCCCAGGCCGAGCAGCGTTGCTGCTTCTTGCTGGCCATCGCCTACAAGTCGGGGCGGCGCTCGACCGACCGCCAGATCCTCGAAGTCAAGCAGGGCATCGCGCATGACGGCCTGGACCACACAGGCATATCCGACGTCATGCCGGGCCGGGTCCCGGGGCCACGGAGCACGCACCACCAGCCCTGAGAGCCTGTGTCATAACGGGCGCGCCGGCTCGCGGCTACGACTGCGCGGGGGCGTACGGGCGGATCGGCCCGCCCTCCACCCTGGCCTGCGGAATCGCCTGCTCCGCCTGGGGCGGCGCACCGAAGCAGACCTCGACGTCCACCTCCAGGGATGCGGCTATGGTCGCCAGCGAACGCAGTGTGAGGTTCTCGTCGCCCGAGAGGATCTGGCTGACGCGGCCGGCGGATACACCCATGCGGTCGGCCAGCTGCGTGCGGCTGATCTCCCGCTCGGCCAGCAGGCCCGATATGGATGCCGTCACCTGGCGGGCGAGCCGCCTTCCGGCTAACGCCTCCGAGTGCCTCCTGTCGGTGTCCGCACTCCAGCCCATAACTACCCCCAGTGATCGCGGCATCACTCAAACGCCTATGGAGAGCATCCCACGTTTAGCCAGACCTAAAAGGCCTTCGCCGACAAAGATTTGACGGCCCGTCAGCCCCGGGCGATCGAGCCTTGCGTGACCAGCGACAACACCACGACCGTCGATATCCGGCCATTTACGCGAGGGAATTACCCATCGGGACGACGCACATCGGGGGTGCACCCACACCACATACGCCGCTCAGGACACAGTCCTAAGCGCTCGCGACCGAGGGGGGTTCCCCCTCCGTACGCCGTTAAACGTCCGCGTTGATTCGTTGGCAATCGTTTATTGATTGACGTCGATCACCCTGTGTCCGTCGCTATTCGGGGGAAGACAGGAAAACGTCAGTTGTCGGATACACGTATATCGGTGGCCGTGCACGCCACCGACCCCCTCAGCCGCGCCGGAGTCATCAGCCATCTCCGGCACCAGCCCACCGTCGAACTGGTGGACCGTGCCGGGGACGGCACGCAGACGCCCCCGCACGGACCGGCGACCCCGCCCGCCCCGGCGACCGCACCCGCCCCGGAACGCGTCGCCGTCATGCTCGTGGACCGGCTCGACGACCTGGCCGGCAGCGAACTGCGCCGGCTGACCAGGTCCACCGAGCAGCGCGTCGTCCTGATCGCCAGCGAACTGCGCGAGCCGGAACTGCTCGCCGTCGTCGAGTACGGCGTACGGGCCATCCTGTGGCGGCACCAGGCGACCCCGCAGAAGCTGCTGCGCGCCGTGCACAGCGCGGCGCGCGGCGAGGGCGAGCTGCCGCCCGACCTCATCAACCGGCTCATGACGCAGCTGGGCCGCCTCCGGCTCTCGGCGCTCGACGGGTCGCCGTCCGCCGCCACCCTCGTACCGACGCTGGGCATGGCACCCCGCGAGGTGGACGTGGTGCGGCTGATCGCGGAGGGCCTGGACACCAAGCAGATCTCCGAGAAGCTCGCCTACTCCGAACGCACCGTCAAGAACGTCCTGCACGCGCTCATGACGCGCCTGCAGCTGCAGAACCGCGCGCATGCCGTCGCGTACGCGCTGCGGGAGGGATACATCTAATGCGGCGTCCGAGCCCGAACCACTCCCCCGTTGCTGCCCGGGGAGTCCGACCGTGATCCACGAAGTCGACGAGGCGCTGCGCGCGCTGCTGCGCGGCGCGCTTCCCGAGGGGACCGGCGAGGTCGTCTTCGAGGCGCCGACCCGCGACTGGGCCGCGCGGCGCAACGCCCCCACCCTCAACTCGTACCTGTACGACATCCGCGAGGACGTCGCCCGGCGCGAACGCGGCGCGTACGCCGAACGCGGGCCGGACGGCACCGTGCTGCGCAGGCGGCAGCCGCCGCGCTGGTTCCGCCTCTCCTACCTGCTCACCGCCTGGACCAACCGGCCGGAGGACGAGCACCGGCTGCTCTCCGCGGCCCTCGGCACCCTGCTCGCGCACGAGCTGCTGCCGCCCGACGCCCTGCCGGCCGCACTCGCCGCGCTGCGGGCCCCGCTGCCGCTGACCGTCGCGGTGCCGCCCACCGAGTCCCGGTCCATCGCGGACGTGTGGTCGGCGCTCGGCGGTGAACTCAAGCCGTCCCTGGACGTCGTGATCACCGTGCCGTTCCCGGTGTCGCCGACGTACCCCGTGGCGCCGCCGGTCACCGAGGGCGCGGTCGTGGGCGTCCGCGGCATCGACGGCGAGCCCGGCGACTCGCGGCCCCGGATGCTGCGGAAACAGCGGGACACCGCGGACGACGGGGCAGGTGCGCGATGAGCTCCCGCGACGCAACGGACGCGACAGACAGGACTGAGGCGCCGCACGACGCGATACCGGCGCGGCTGGAGGCGCTGCGCGGACGCGTGGCCGAACTCGTCGCGCGGCGCGGCGCGGACGACCCGACGGCGGCCGATCCGCTGCGCGGGCTGTACGTGACACCGGAGACCGCCCACCGGCTGGCCACGGCACCCCCACCGGAGCCCGCCCCCGCCCCGACGGACGACGGTCCCGAACCGGCCGGCTCTCTGGGCGAGTTGGCGCGATCCTTCGGCCTCGGCGCGCTCGACCGGCACATCCTGCTCGCCGCCCTCGCCCCCGACGTGGACCGCCGCTTCGAGCCGCTGTACGGCTACCTCAACGACGACGTCGGACGCCGCAGGGCCACGGTCGCGCTCGCCCTCGACCTCGCGGGCACCGGACCGCACGACCCGCTCGCCCGCGCCCGCTTCCACCCCCTCGCTCCGCTGCGCGCCGGCGGCCTGATCGCCGTGGAGGACGAGGACCGGCCCCTGCCGGGGCGGGCCCTGCGCGTACCGGAGCGCGTGGTGTCGCACCTGCTCGGCGACAACGCGCTCGACCCCGAACTCATCTACCGTGGCGTCGAGTTGCTGCCGGACGGTGCGACGGCTCCGGGTCAGCCCCTCGCCGGCCGGATCGCCGCCCTCGCCGCCGAGCGGCCGCTCGCCGTCCATCTGCGCGAGCGCAGGGAGGGCACCGCCGCCGGGCCCGTGGCCGACGCGCTGCGGGCAGCCGGTCTGCCCGTGCTGCTCCACAGGCCCCCGCACCGGGCGGGGGACGACACCGCCGCGGTGGCCGTCGCGCTCGTCCGCGAGGCACGGCTGCGGCGGGCCGCGCTCGTCGTGGGCCCGCTGCCGCCCGAACCCAGCGCCCTCGTACGGGCGTTGGCGACGGGCGACGTGCCGGTGGTGTTCTTCGGGAGCGAGCCGTACGACCCCGGCTGGGCGCCGGACGCCGGACTGCTCGCGCTCGACGCGCCGCAGGACGGCATCGACACGACCCTCACCTGGCACACCGAACTGGCCCTGCACACCCCCGCGTACGAGCCGGACTTCGACCTCGGCGAGGCCGTCGCGCCGTACCGGCTGAGCGAGCCGCAGATCCGCCGCGCGGCACGGGACGCCACCGGCCTCGCCGCGTTCGACGGCACCCCGCCGACCGCCGCACACCTGCAGCACAGCGCCCGGCTGCAGTCCGCGCCGCTGCTCGACAAGCACGCCAGGCGGATCCGGCCCGAGGTCCGCTTCGACGACCTGGTCCTGCCGGACGAACCCCTGTCCATGCTGCGGGAGCTGACGATGCGCGCCCGGCACCGCGACAAGGTGCTCGGTGAGTGGCGGCTGCGCACCGGCGGCGGGCGCGGGCGCGGCGTGGTCGCGCTGTTCGCCGGGGACTCCGGCACCGGCAAGACGCTGTCGGCCGAGGTGGTGGCCGGCGAACTCGGCCTGGACCTGTATGTGGTGGACCTGTCGGCGGTCGTCGACAAGTACATCGGCGAGACGGAGAAGAACCTGGAGCGGATCTTCGCCGAGGCGGACCGCACGGACGCGGTGCTGCTCTTCGACGAGGCCGACGCCGTCTTCGGCAAGCGCTCGGAGGTCAAGAGCTCGCACGACCGGTACGCGAACCTGGAGAGCGCGTACCTGCTGCAGCGCCTTGAGGCGTTCGACGGGATCGCCGTGCTGACCACGAACCTGCGGGCCAACATCGACGACGCGTTCACGCGCCGCCTCGACCTGGTGGTGGACTTCCCGTTCCCGGACGTCGAGCAGCGCCTCACGCTGTGGCGGAGCTGCCTGGCGGGCACTCCGTGCGCTCCGGACCTCGACGCCGAACTGGCCGTCTGCGCCAAGGAGTTCGAGCTGGCGGGCGGCGGCATCCGGTCGGCCGCCGTGACCGCCGCCTATCTGGCGGCGGGGCACGGCGGCCCGGTGTCGGGCGAGGACGTGCGGGCGGGGGCGCGGCGCGAGTACCGCAAGATGGGCCGCCTTGAGCCGGGGACGACGCTGCCCTGGCAGTAGGCGCGCCCCGGTCGGCCGGGGCGCGCTACTCCGGCCAGTCGGAGATCGTCCAGCCCATGCTCTTGCGGTCGTCGCACTTCCACGTGACCGCGCTCGTGTCGTTCTGCATGTCGACGAGGCACTCGCCGGAGCCGACGGCGACGATCCGCGTCAGCCCGTCGCCGCGCCTCTCCAGCTTCCACTTCTGGTTGTCGGGCAGCCGCCCGGTCTTGATGTTCTCCGGCGGCGCGTGGAAGATCTGCGCGATGTTCGTGTTCACCTTCTGGTCCAGGACGGTGCCGGGGGCGCTGGCCGGCTCCAGGGCGTAGGTGTCGGACTCCGGGTAGTGGTGCAGGATCCAGTTCTGGTTCTCGCCGAACTCGTCCGTGAGGGAGGGGTTCTGGCCGACGTAGGTGCCGTCGGCCTGTTCGCCCTTCTTGACCTCCAGGTACCAGCCGCTGCCCTCGCTGCTGCGGATGGTGTGCGTCTTGGGGCCCTTGGGCTCGTCGTCCTTCTTCTCGCCGCCGCCCGGCTTCGGCTTCGGAGCGTCGCCCTTGTCCTCCGGCGGCGGCGCGGGCTCCTCCTTCTCCTTCTCCTCGGGGTCGCTCGGCTTCGGGCTCGGCGCCTTCTTCATGCCGTCGGTCTGCGGGAGTTCCTGCTGCTTCCCCGGCTTCTCCCTGGCCTGGGTGGCCATGCTCGGCTTGTGCTGGAACCAGAGCACGGCGAAGGCGAGGCCCAGCGCGAACAGCACCGAGAACACCGCCATCGCCCAGCGCGGGATCACCGACGGCTGCACGTACGTGCCGCGCAGCTCCACCGGCTCGGGCACCCCGGCCCGCAGCACGGAGACGGTGAACGGATGCTTGGTGGTGCCGCCCACCCAGCTCACCGCGCCGGGCTTGAGCCGCAGCTCCGCGAAGCCGGCGCGGCCGGGGGCGACCTGCACGGAGCCCGGCTCGGCCTCGACCTCCAGCGCGTCGCCGTTCTCACGGCCGGAGAAGGAGGCCGTCAGCTGCTGGTTGCCGAGGTTGTCGACGGCCACCGACGCCTTGGCGCCCAGCCGGCCGCTCACCACCAACGGCAGGAGTTCCGTGCGCAGTTCGGCGAACGGGGTGACGGTGACCTGCCCCTCGGCCACGTCCGCCGCGTGGGCGGCCTCGCGGGGCTGCACCCGGACACCGAACGGCGTCGGGCCCGCCTGCGCGTCCGGGGTCCTCGGCGGTGCGAGCTCCACCTCTGCGGTGGCCTCCGCTCCCGGGTACAGGCGCAGTACGTCGGGTTGTACGCGGGCCCATCCCGCGGCGGCGCCTACCACCTGGAGGCGGTACTCCTCGACGGTGTCGCCGGTGTTGCGCACGCGCAGCCGTACGCTCGTGGTGGAGCCGGGTTCCACGGTGGTCGCGGAGGGTTCGAGTGCGGTCCACATGTGGCTCAACGCCCCTTCACGCCGGGGTTCTTGACGCTGCCGCCGACCATGGCCTGCAGGGTCCTGCTGTCCGCGACGCCGGTCGCCGGGAGGCCGACGGACGCCTGGTACTCCTTGATGTGGGCGGCCGTGCCGCTGTTGTACCTGGCCGTGACGGGCGCGCGGCGGCCGTTCTCGAAGTAGGCGACGCCGTGCTCGGCGTAGGCCCGGTCGCGGTCCAGGTCCCCGTCGCTGATGCCGGCCTGGGAGGCCCACCAGAACGCCGCCTGGACCTGCACGACCTCCCAGCCGTCCGCTCCGGAGCGGACGTGGTCGGGGCGGACGCCCTGCGCCCACAGCGAGGTGAGGGTGGCCCGGCCGAGCTCGCCCGGCTCGTCCGTCTCGAAGATCTGCGCGGTGTTCTTGCCGGAGGTCTGGCCGGAGCGGACCACCGCTTGCTGGTAACAGATCAACTTGTCCTCGGTCTTGGCGTCGATGACGCCGGGGGTGTAGGAGCCGGTGAGTGTGCACGGGTTCTTCGAGCCGAGGGCCGCGAGGCGGTGCTGGGCGTACTCGACGACCACGTCGGACTTGTAGCCGCGCTGCCACGGTGGGCCGCTGCGGGCGGCTCCGCGGTCCGTCACCGGCTTCTCGCCGCCGCCACGGTCCTTGCTGCCGCCACCTTCGTCACCGCCACCACCGCCGCCGGACGAGCCGCCGCCTCCGGACCCGGCGCCGGAGCCCGGGCCCGAGCCGCCGCTGCCGCCGCTTCCGCCGCCCGCACCGCCCACGTCACCGGCGCGCGCCTTCCCCTTCGGAGGCGGCGGGGCGTCCGCGAGCTTGTCCTTCTCACCGCCCTGCGGGACCGCGTCGGGGGCGGCGGCCGCCTGGTTCTCGCGCGCCGACCCGGCGAACTTGGGGGCGTACGAGAACCAGACCACCATGAAGGCGATGCCGAGGGCCGCGACCACGCCGCCGAGTGCGAGGAGCCAGCGGGGCAGGACCGGGCGCTGGTCGAAGCTGCCCGGCAGCTCGTGGGCCTGCTCGTCGCCGGAGCGGCGCACGGCGACGGTGAGCGGGTGCGCCTGCGCGGACCCCGTCCACAGCACCTGCTGCGGGCGTACGGTGAAGCGGGCGAACGCGGCGCGGCCCGGGGCCACTTGGATCGCCGTGGGCGTGACGTCGAAGGCCAGCCGGCCCGCGTCGTCGCGGACGGTGAGCGACGCGGTCAGCGGGGTGTTGCCGAGGTTGTCCACGGCGACCGAGGCCCGGCCGCGGAAGCGTCCGACGACGGTGGGCGGCAGGAGCTCGGCCCGTATCTCCGAGAAGGGCGTGACGGTGACCTGGCCCTCGACGACGTCGCGTGCCTCGGGGTGCTCGCGGGGCTCGACGCGGATGCCGAAGGGCGTGGGCCCGGCGTTCGTGTCGGATGAGCGGGGCGGCGCGAAGGACACTTCGGCCGTGCCCTCGCTGCCCGGGTAGAGCCGCAGCGCATCGGGTTCGACGCGGGCCCAGCCGGCGGGCGCGCCGACGATCCCCAGCCGGAACTCCTCGACCGTGTCTCCCGTATTGCGTACGCGAAGCCGTACGGTCGATCGGCCACCGGGGTCCACGGTCACCGCGGCCGGGTCAAGGGAGTTCCACCACGTCATACGGGCACGGTAGAGGGCACCCCGCCCGGTCGCCTTGTACGAAAGGGCGACGCCGAGGGCAGTGCCCCCTGCCCGAGCGACCGCCCCGGGAACACGTCAGCAGAAGGCCGAGAGCACGGACTTCGGGATCGCGGGACGCTGCCGGCGGGAGAGCAGGGCGGCGATCTCCGTGGCCTCCGCGGCGCCGCGGCGCTCCATGACGCGGTGGGCGATCCGGAGCGCGGCCCTCGCCCGGTCGGGGTCACCGAGGGCGAGGAGGGCCCGGCCGCGCGCGGCCATCGCGAGGGCGTGGCAGAACGCGTCGCCCAGCTCGCCCTCGACGGCCAGCGCCGCGTCGGCGCAGCGCAGCGCCTCGCCGGGCCGGTTCTCGTCGAGTTCGCAGTAGGCGAGGCGGGCCCAGCAGAGGGCCTCCCAGCGCGGGTCGCGGGTGCGGCCGTGCAGGCGCTGGGCCTCACGCAGCCGTTCCGCCGCCGCGGCCGCCCGGCCGTCCGTGAGCAGCGCACAGCCCGCCTGGTAGAGGACGTGCGCGAGCGTGGACGTACTGCCCGACCGCCGTGCCTGGCGCACCGATTCGACGAGCGCGGTGTCGGCCGCCGCGCGCCGGCCCAGGCTGACGTACGCCCGCGCCATGTGGGACAGGATGCGGACCCGGTCGTCGTGCCCGCCGAGCGCGCCGAACCTCGCGTACGCCAGCCGCAGTTGCTCCAGCGCCTCCTCGTACCGGCCCGTGCCCATCAGAACGATCCCCAGCTCGTGGCCGCCCTCGGCGCCGACCAGCAGATCACCGGTGACCGCGCCGAGGCGCAGCGCTTCCCGCAACGCCCGCTCGGCACGGCCGAAGGTCTCCGTGCCGTAGTGCGGCGCGCCGAGGAGCCGCAGCGCCCGAGCGGCGGACCGGTCGTCACCGTGCCTGCGCGCGATCCGCAGCGCCAACTCGGCGAGCGGCTCCAGATCCCGGTGACGCGCGGTACCGACCACGAGGTGGGACCAGGCGGTGAGCAGGTCGACGGTGGGGCGGAGGCCGGGAGGCCCACCGGGCACCGCGCCTGCCGGATGGCCGTCGGCATTCGGCGCCGGGACGTGCCGGGGGGCAGGTACTTGGCCGGCGTCGGGGTGGTGGCCGGCGTCGGGGTGGTGGCCGACGTGGGGCGCGTGGTCTGCGCCGGGCTGATGGCCCGCGTTGCCCGCGTGCACCGCGTCAGGTCGACGACCCGCATCGACCGCGTAACCCGCGGCAGGCGCGTCGTCCGCGTCCGCGTTCGGGTGGGGCGTCGCGGGCTCCGGGACGTGGCGCAGGGACTCCTCTGCGGCGGCGCACAGGCGGGAGTGGGCGACGACCAGCCAGTCGCGGGCGGCGGCCTCGTCGGGCAGGTTCTTGCCCGGGGAGGCGGGGCTGTGCAGCAGCCGTGGCAGCACGCTGTGCGGTTTCGTGCGGCGGATCGCGGTGATGACGGTGGCCACGACGTAGTCGAGGAAGCGGAGACGGGCGGCGGCGCGCTCCCGCGCGCTCTCGCGCAGCTCGCACTGCTGGCGCGCGAAGAGCCGCACCAGGTCGTGGAAGCGGTACCGGTCCTCGCCGTGCAGCTCCATGAGTCCGGCGTCGACGAGGCGCTCCACCGCCGCCTCCGCCTCCTCGTCGCTCACGTCGAGGAGCGCCCCCGCGGCACCGCGGCAGAAGGACGGCATGTAGCAGAGGGAGACCATGCGGAAGGCGCGGGCGAGCTCCGGTTCCAGGGCTTCGTAGCCGAGCCGGAAGGTGGCCTCCACACCCATGTCGTCCACCCGCAGCTCGTCCAGCCTGCGGCGTTCGTCACGCAGTCGCGCCGTGAGGTCGGCCACGGGACGGCCCGGCCTCGCGGCGAGCCGGGCGGCGGCGATGCGGACGGCGAGCGGCAGACCGCCGCAGATCGCGACGAGTTCGCGCGCGGCCTCCGGTTCGGCGGCCACCCGCCGGCCGCCGGCCGTCGCGGAGAGCAGGCCGAGCGCCTGCGGCTCGTCCATCGTCTCGACGTCGACGAGGCGCGCGCCGGGCAGGGTGATGGTCCGCCAGCGGCTGGTCACAAGGACCGCGCAGCCCGGCGTGCCGGGCAGCAGCGGCCGCACCTGGGCGGTGTCGCGCGCGTTGTCGAGGAGTACGAGAACGCGGCGCCCGGCGAGGAGCGAGCGGTAGAGGGCGGTCTGCTGGTCGAGTCCGTCGGGCACGGCGCTCTCGGGGATGCCGAGCGCGCGCAGGAATCCGGTGAGCGCGCTGCCGCTGTCGACGCCGGGCGCCGGGTCGGCGCCGCGCAGGTCCACGTACAGCTGCCCGTCGGGGAACTCCTCGCGTAAGGCGTGCGCGACGTGCACCGCGAGCGCGGTCTTGCCGACGCCGCCGAGGCCGGTGAGCGTGGCCACGGCCATCGTGCTGCCGGAGCTGGCGGTGCGCAGCGTCTCGGTGAGCAGCCGCGCCTCGGCCTCACGCCCCGCGAAGTCGGTGACGTCGGGGAGGAGTTGGGCGGGGATGAGGGGGGTGGGGGTGGGGGCGAGGGCGCGGGCCGGGGTCGGGGAGGCCCCGTTCAGGGGGAGGGGGCGGGTCGTGCGGTGGGCGCGGTCCGTGCGGGCTGCCGGGGGTGGTGGCGGGGGCGGGGCCGTGCTTCCGTAACCCTGCGCGTGCGCGTGCCCGTGCGGCCCCCACGCTTCGGTCTGCCCCTGCCCCTGTCCCCGCCTCTGCGTCAGCCCCCGTGCCCGTGCCTCTCCCCCACGACCATCCGGCCGTACGGACATGCCCTGCCGCTGCTCCCCGACGCGCGGCGCCTGCGCGTACGGCGAGGACAGAGGCGACGGCGGGACCGGCCACGGGACGGCGGCCGTGGGCAGCGGTGTGCCCCTCAGCAGGCCCTCGTGCAGCGAGGTGAGCTCCTTGCCGGGGTCGACGCCGAGCTCGGTGGCGAGCGTGCGGCGCGTCGTCTCGTACACGGCGAGGGCGTCCGCGCGCCGCCCGCCGCGATGCAGGGCGAGCATCAGCAGGGCCTGGGCGCGCTCGCGCAGCGGGTGTTCGGCGGCGAAGACACTGAGGGGGGCGGTCGTCTCGCTGTGGCAGCCCAGTTCGAGCGCGCAGGCGAAGAACTCCTCCTGCGCGGTGACGGACAGTTCGGTGAGCCGGTCCCGCTGGCGGCGGGCGTACGGGCCGGGCAGCCCGGCCAGCGGGGCACCGTCGGAGAGCGCGAGCGCCGCGGTCAACTCCGCGTAGGCCTCGGCGTGTTCCCCGGCGGCGCGCATCGCGCGCGCCGCGGCCACCCGGTCCTCAAGCTCGGACGCGTCGACGGCGCCGGGCGGCAGCCGCAGGGCGTACCCGTCGCCGGCCGACACCAGGATCCTGGCCGGTTCGCGGGCGCGCCGGTCGGGTTCGAGGAGGGAGCGGAGCCGCGAGACGTACGTGCGCAGCGTGCCGACCGCACGCGGCGGAGGCTCCTCGTCCCACAACGCGTCCACCAGCTCGGACGCGGACGCCGGATGCCCGCCGCGCAGCAGCAGGGCCGCCAGGGTCGCGCGCTGCTGCGGCGGGCCGAGCACGAGGGACTGCCCGGCACGCCAGGCCCGCACCGGCCCGAGGACCTGGAACCACAGCGCCCCGCCCGGATCGTCCGGGCCGGCTCTCCGTTCGCCGTCCCGGCCCGGCCGGCCGCCCGCGTCGCCCCGCATCGTCAGCCCCGCACCCCTTGCCCCGTGACGCACCCGGAAGTGCCCGTTCGCACCGGCCACGCATGACCGCACGCACCAAACGTTACGTCAGCCGCGTGGGCCGCCCGACACGCGCGAGGCACTCGCGCCACCTTGTTGACCTGGTATTGACGCTGTGGACGCCTGGAGCGGGGCATATGCGCCAACGACCACCGACATTCGGCCGGGGGCGGCGGGAGCCCCGGTCCGCGCGCCCCGCGGGGTGACCGGACGGGCAACCCGGCCCGTCCCGCCGCCCCCGCACCGCAGGCCGGCGCGAACGCGCAGGTCCGTGGCTGCCGTCCGACGGCTGAACGGGCAGCGGCATCTGCCCTCACTGACGTCCGTCCGTCTCTACGCACCGGCCCGCGCGTGGGACATCGTCGACACGGTACGAATCCGTGCCGGCTGTGCGCCGGTCCCGCACCTTCCCGAACCTTGGAGCACAGCAGCATGCCCAACTACCTGTCCCCCGGCGTCTACATCGAGGAAGTCGCCAGCGGTTCACGCCCCATCGAAGGGGTCGGCACGTCCGTTGCGGCCTTCGTCGGCCTGGCACCGCGGGGACCGCTCAACGAGCCCACGCTGGTGACCAACTGGTCGCAGTACGTGGCCGCGTTCGGCGAGTTCACGGACGGGTACTACCTGGCGCACTCCGTGTACGGGTTCTTCAACAACGGCGGTTCCGCCGCGTACGTCGTGCGGGTCGGCGGGTCCGACGCCGCCGACCCGCAGCAGCGGTCCGCGGCGTCCGCGCAGGCCCAGGCGCCCAAGGCGATCACCGCGGGCGAGCCCGTGGCGCTCGGCAACTTCTCGGTCTCCGCGATCGCCGCGGGCACCGCGAACGGCGGGGCCCTGACCGTCGAGGTGCAGGACGGCGAGGGCGAGGGCGCCGCCGACCGCTTCAAGCTGATCGTCAAGGACGGCGACAAGGTCGTCGAGAGCTTCGACGTCAGCGCGAAGAAGACCGCGCGGAACTACGTCGTCACCCAGGTCAAGCAGCGCTCCAAGACCATCGCCCTGGAGGAGGCCGCGGCGGGCGGCCAGCTCGCCAAGCCCGACGCGCAGACCGTGACCCTCGCGCCGCCCGCCCCCGCCACGCCCGCCGTGCCCGCGTCCAACGGTGCCGTCGACCGCGTCGAGACCGCCCAGTTCATCGGCGACTCCGCGGACCGCACCGGCTTCGGCGGCCTGGAGGCCCTGGACGAGGTCAACATGGTGGCGGTGCCCGACCTGATGGCCGCCTACCAGCAGGGCCTGATCGACGAGGAGCAGGTCAAGGCGGTCCAGCTCGGCCTCATCGCGCACTGCGAGCTGATGGGCGACCGGATGGCGATCATCGACCCGCCGCCGTCGCTCAACGCCCGCCAGGTCCGCCAGTGGCGGCAGGAGCTGGCCGGTTACGACTCGCGCTACGCCGCGCTCTACTACCCCTGGATCAAGTCCTTCGACCCGGCGTCCGGCCAGTCGGTGGTCGTGCCGCCGTCCGGCCACATGGCCGGCATCTGGGCGCGCAACGACGCCGAGCGCGGTGTGCACAAGGCGCCCGCCAACGAGATCGTGCGCGGCGCCGTGGACCTGGAGCTGCAGATCACCCGCGGCGAGCAGGACCTGCTCAACCCGGTCGGCGTGAACTGCATCCGCGCGTTCCCCGGCCGCGGCATCCGCGTGTGGGGCGCGCGCACGATGGCGTCGGACCCGGCCTGGCGCTACCTGAACGTGCGCCGCTACTTCAACTACCTCGAAGAGTCGATCCTCATCGGCACCCAGTGGGTCGTCTTCGAGCCGAACGACCACGCCCTGTGGGCGCGCATCCGCCGCAACGTCTCGGCGTTCCTCGTCAACGAGTGGCGCTCCGGCGCGCTGTTCGGCTCGCGCCCCGAGGACGCGTTCTACGTCAAGTGTGACGAGGAGACCAACCCCGCCGAGTCGGTCGACCTCGGCCGGGTCGTCTGCGAGATCGGCATCGCGCCGGTCAAGCCCGCCGAGTTCGTGGTGTTCCGGCTCGCGCAGTTCTCCGGCGGGGGCGGCGAACTGGAGGAGTAGTCCGCGTGCGCGTACGCGCCCCTCAGGGTCCCCCGAGAACCATCACAACAGGAGTGAAACCCCTTGTCTCTGCAGCCCGGTGACGCCCTCACCACACACAATTTCGGCCTCCAGATCGACGGCGTCATGGTCGAGTACCTCCAGGAGGTCAGCGGCCTCTCCATGGAGCAGGACGTCATCGAGTACCAGCAGGTGTCGGCCGACGGCAAGCCCGTCGTGAAGAAGATGCCCGGCGTGAAGAAGGCCGGTGAGTGCACGGTCACGCGCGGCATGACGCAGAGCCCCGTCTTCAGCGAGTGGATCAACAAGTCCATCGCGGGCGACATGGGTTCGGCGCGCAAGAACGCCACGATCATGATGATGGACTACCAGAACAACCCGGTGAAGCGGTACAACCTGCGCAACGCCTGGTGCAGCAAGGTGGAGACCAGCGGGGTCAAGGCGGGCGACGCCGCCGCGCTGACCGAGCAGGTCACCATCGTCTTCGAAGAGCTGGTCATCGAGTAATGCGGCGCGAAGGCCCGGCGGGGGTGAACGCGGGGGCGGACGTACGTGAACCGCTGCGCACGGAGTTCGAGTTCGAGCTGCCGCGCGGCTTCGTGGACGAGTCGGGCACCGTACACCGCAACGGCGCGATGCGGCTCGCGACGGCGCGCGACGAACTGGTGCCGCTGCGGGACGTCCGCGTGCGCGAGAACCCCGCCTACCTGTCCGTGGTGCTGCTCGGCCGGGTCATCACCCGGCTCGGCACGCTCGGCTCCGTCCACGACGGCACGGTGGAGAACATGTTCGCCTCCGACCTGGCCTTCCTCCAGGACTTCTACCGGCAGATCAACGCGGAGGGCCACACCCGCGCGGCCGTGGCCTGCCCGCACTGCTCGGAGTCCTTCGAGGTGGAGCTGGCCGGGAGCCGCCTGGGGGAATCGTGACGTACGCGGCCGACCGCATCGAGGAGGAAGTCGCGTACCTCGCCTACCACTTCCACTGGGGCATGGACGACATCCTCGACCTCGAACACGCGGACCGGCGCGCGTACGTGGCGCGGACCGGAAAGCTGGTGGAACAGGCGGAGGCCGCCAGGCAGTGACGGTGCGGGGGCGGTGGGCGGTGAGGTGATTCGGTGGCCGGTGAGTCGAGGTAAGTGATGGGCTTGTTCAGGTGGCGGCGGGGGGCGCGGGGCCACGCGGTGGCGTCGGGCGCGGGCGTTTCGGGTGCGGACGTTTCGGGTTCGGGTGACGCGGCGGCCGGTGCGGGTGCTGGTGCGGTTGCCGACCCGGGTGCTGGTGCTCGTGCCGGTGACGGTGGCTGGGCTGCCCTTCCGCCGGTCCAGCGTGTGCTCGGGGCGCCGCGTACGGTCGCGGAGCAGGGCTTCGGCGCGATGCTCGCCACGCACCAGAACCCGTCCTTCGGAGGCGAGTTGGGCCACGCCGTGCGGGCCTCGGCCCCCGGGGGCCTGCTGCGCGACGTCCTCACACCGGTCGCCGGCCGCCCCGGCGACCTCGACCTGCCGTCGCTGCGGCTGCCGGTGCGGGGCCTGCCGGAGGCGGAGCGCCCTTACGAGCCGGGTGAGCCCGGTGAGCCGGGTGAGCCGGGTGCACCCGCTCCCGCCGGTCGTACCGTCCAGCGGGCGGGTACGCGTGCGCCGACGGATGTCCCGTCGCGCGCCGCGAAGGACGCGGTGCGGGGCGACGGCCGTACGGCAGCCGGGAAGCGTACCGCCGGGGCGGAGTCCCCCGGCGCCGAGGCCCACCGCCCGGTCCAGCGTCGCGCTACCACGTCGCCGAGCGGCGAGCACGCAACGCCGAGCACGAGCCGTACGACACCGCCCGCCTCCCCCGGCACCGATTCGGACCGTCCCGTCCAGCGCCGGGCCGCCACCCCGGCGAACCCCAAGTCCGAAGCGCGTCACACCGACGGTACGACCACGCCTGCACCCGGAGCACAGCCTTCCCGTACCAGGCCACCCGGCACCGTCCAGCGCCGGACCGCCACCCCGGCGCCCCCTGAGACGGCGGCATCGCGCGACAGCGGCACGGCTACGCCCCTGCGGGGACAGGCCACACCGCACGCCGGCGACGCACACACGTCTGTACCCGAAGCGCGGCCCTCCCGGACCGCCTCTCCCGGCACCGACCGGGACCGTCCCGTCCAGCGCCGCGCCACCACCCCGGCGAGCTCCAAGGCGGAAGCGCCACGCGACAGGAGGACGACCACACCTGGTCCGGCAGCAGCCACCCCCGCTCCAGGGCCGCAACCTCCCCGGACCACGCCCCCCGGCACCGACAGCCCCGTCCAGCGCCGGTCAGCCACCCCCGCGAGCCCCAGGACGGCAACACCGCACACCAGCAGCACGTACACGCCTGCCGCAGCACAACCCGCCTCCTCCCCCGCCCAACGCCGGTCAGCCACCCCGGCGACCCCCAAGGCCGAAGCACCACGCGACAGCGGTACGACCACACCTGATCCCGGAGCGGTTACTCCAGCTCCCGGAGCACAGGGCCCCAAGACGCCGGTACCGCACGCCGACAACGCGCGCACCCCTGCACCCGAAGCACGGGCCTCCCGGTCCGCCTCCTCCCCCGGAGCCGACACGGGCCGCCCCGTGCAACGCCGGGCCGCCACCCCCGCGAGCCCCCAGGCCGAAGCAGCACGCACCAGCGGTACGACCGTGCCCGCACCCGGGGCGGCAACTCCTGCCTCTGCCCCCGGAACACAGGCTCCCCGCACCACCACGTCGCCGAGCCGTGAGCCCGAAACGCCGCGCGCCGGCCGTACCAACACGCCTGCGCCGGCAACAGCGACCCCCAGCGCCACCAACTCCAACACCACACCCCAGCGCCCCACCGACGCACCCGCGACCAAGCCCCTCCTCGGGGACGCGGGCCTGCCCGTCCAGCGCCAGGCCGCGACCCCGACGGGCCCCGCGCACGAGGCGACGCCCGGCAGCCGCACGGACCTGCCCACCGGTGCGCCCCCGCGCGGAGCAGTGCCGCCCGCCCCCGGAGCGCAGGCTCACGACCCCGCCGCGGGGCGCCCCGTCCAGCGACAGGCTTCAAGCCCCCGCACGCAGACACCCCCGGCCTCCAACCCGACCCCCACCGCAGCGCCCGCCGCCGCACCTGCCCAGCAGCCGAGGCGCGACGCACACAGCGACGGGAACGGAAGCAGCCGCGGGGCTGCCGTGCCGAGCGTCGGCGTGCCCTCGCCCGGCACACCACCGGCGGCAGCCGCACCCACCTCGGACCGCCCCACAGCCGCGCAGCGAACCGCCACCACCACGACCACCTCCGGCACCGCCCCGCTGACCAGCGCCCGGGCCATTCCCGCGCCGGGCGCGAGCGGCACCCCGAGCCCGCGTCCCGTGCCCGTGGTGCAGCGGTCGCGGACACCGCGTTCCCCGCTCGTGTCCGCCGCGCCCGCCGTCGTGCCGCAGCGGCAGATCTTCCCGGTCGGAACCCGTCGTACGACCGCGCCCGTGGACGCTCTGTCCGCCGACGGCAAGTCCCCCGCGCCTTCAAGCCCTCCCCCGCCGGACGCCGCCACCCCCGTCCGGCCCTCCGACGTCCCCGGGCCGGTGCCCCCCACCGGCCCGGGGGCCCACGCCGCGTCCGCGGCCACGGACCCCGTCGCTGTGCGGGCGAATTCCCCCGTTCAGCCCGTACAGCGACGGCCTCTTGTACGCCGGGTCCGGCGTGCGCAGGAAGGCGGTGCCGCCGCGCCGACAGGTGCCCCGAGGCCCGGACTCGGCACGCCTTTGAACCAGGCACCCGCCACTGCCCAGTCACCGTCCCAGTCACCGTCCCCTGCACCGTCACCGGCCCCGGCACCGCAGGACCGCCCCCGCCGGACCGCGATCGGCGCCCCGGTCACCCCCGTGCAGAAGGCGGCGACCGGCAGGCCCACGCCCGCCCCCATACCTGCCCCCGCACCCGCACCCGCCGTCGGCAGCGCGCCCGAGCCCGCACCCGTGCCGCCCCCCTCACCGGCACCCGCGCCGAAGCAGCCCCTCCCCGTGGTCCCCGTCAACCGCCGCATCGCACCCGGCAGTTACCGGCCCGCCGAAACCCACACCACGCGTCTCCCCCTCTCCCCCTCCCGGGGTCTGACGACCCACGCCCCGGCGACGACGGGCAGGTCGGCAGCAAGCGGCCCCGGAGGTCCGGCCGTTGGGGCAGGGGCGGCGGGTGCGCGAGGGACCACCCCCGTGCCACTCCAGCAAGCCCCTCGCACCGGAGCCCAGCCCGGCGCCGCCGCCACCCCCGTCGTCGTACCGCTCGGAACCCGTACGCCCCGTCCCACCCCTCCTGCCACTCCGTCCCCGGTGCGCCCCAAGACCGTCCAGCGACGCGCACCCGCCCCCACGCCCACACCTGCACCGCCGACGCCCACGCCCGCTCCCGTCCAGCCCGCGCCAGCGCCGACTCCGCCCCGCCAGGCCCCCACTCCCGCGGCCGCACCTCCCGCCCAGCCCGACCGCACACCCACCGGCACCGGCACCGGAACCGGCGGCGCCACCCCTGCCGCCGAATCCGCTCCCACCGCCGAGTCCAGTCCCGCCGATCTGGACGACCTGGCCCGGCGTCTGCTCGCCCCGCTCTCACGGCTGCTCCGGGCGGAGCTCCGCAGTGACCGGGAGCGGGTCGGCCGGCTCCGTGACCACGGCCGCTAGCAGCACACCGGCACGCCAGCCGTAAACCCTGTCCCCCAGCCCAGCCCCGTAAGCCTTCCGCTTCCTCCACAGCAAAGAGAACCCATGCCCTCGACACTGGACCCAGGCTCGACCGTCTTCTTCAAGCTCACCATCGACGGCCAGGACCTCGGCCTGTTCAACGGGTGCGACGGGCTGTCCTCCGAGGTGGAGGTGGAGCAGCGGCAGGAGGGTGGCAACAACGGGTTCGTCTGGCAGTTGCCCACCCGGGTGACCTTCTCCACCATCCGGCTGACCCGGCCCCTGACCGCCGACACGTCCCGCGTGGCCGCCTGGATCTCGTCCATCGCGACGGGGATCTCGCGGCCCACGGCGCAGATCGCGGCGCTCCGCGCGGACGGTTCCGTCGTCGCGCAGTGGGGGCTCGTCGAGGTGCTGCCCGTGCGCTGGCAGGGGCCGAGCCTCAGCCCGGACAGCCCGTCCGTGGCGACGGAGACGCTGGAGATCGCGCATCACGGCTTCACCGACGCGGGGGGTGCCTGAGATGGCCGCGCCGACCGGCGGCCGGGCCGGTGCGAGCCTGGTGCGCGCCGCGCTCGCCATCCACCAGCCGCCCACCGACCTCGGCGGGTCGATGGGCGGGCGGATCGGTGAGGTGGAGTTCCAGTTCAATCCGACGCAGCTGCAGATGGGGCGGTCGGCGGAGTGGCGTACGCAGCGTGCCGTCGCCTATACGCGCGGCGCCCCGCCGAAGTTCACCGGCGCCGCCCCTGCCACCCTCAAGCTGGAGGTGTTCCTGGACTCGTCCGGCACGCCCAACGCGGGGAAGGTGCAGAAGCAGGTCGAGATGCTCCTGTCGTGTTGTGAGGTGACTCCGCAGAGCGTCACCTCGAAGCGGCCGTCGCCGCCGTGGGTGCGGTTCTCGTGGGGGTCGTTCAACACCGTGCAGTTCGTGGCGTACGTGACCGACGTCAGTGCCACGTACACCCTGTTCAATCCGACCGGTGAGCCGATCCGCGCCACCTGTTCGCTCTCGCTGACCGAGGTCGCGATGCCCACCAAGGGGCAGAACCCGACCTCGGGCGCGCTCTCCGCGCGCCGGGTGCACCGCACCGTCGCCGGTGACTCGCTGGCGTCGCTGGCCTGGCGGGAGTACGGGGACGCCACCCGCTGGCGGCTGATCGCGGAGGCCAACGACATCGACGACCCGATGCGGCTGCGGCCCGGCACCGAGCTGCTGCTGCCCGCCGCCGACGAGGCCCGCCCCGGCGGCCCCGCGGCCGTCCCCACGCCGATGGAGTCCGCATGAGTGAGAAGACGTACACGAGCGTCCTGCACGCCGAGCTCGGCGGGTCCGTCCTGCCCGACAAGCTCGCCGTGCTGCTCGTCGAGGGCTGGGTGGACTCCAGCGTGAACGTGCCGTCCGCCTTCCAGCTGACCTTCGCCGACACGGGCGGGGACATCCTGGAGAAGTTCCCGCAGATCAAAGTGGGGGCGAAGGCGGTGCTCAGCCCGTTCACGGACGGGGTGCGGGGCAAGCCCATGCTGACCGGTGAGGTCACCGCCCTGGAGGTGGACGCGGACGGGGGCGGCAAGTCCCTCGTCGTCCGCGGCTACGACCCGGGGCACCGGCTGCTGCGCAACCGCCGCGTGCAGGGCTATCCGAACATGACGGCGTCGGACATCGTGCGCCGCGTCGCCGGCCTCAACAAGCTCAAGCTCGGCAGGATCGAGTCGACGCCGACGGTCTACGAACTGGCCACGCAGCCGAACATCACCGACTGGGACTTCCTCTCCCGGCTCGCCCAGGAGAACGACACCCACCTGTCCTTCGACCAGGACGGGAAGCTCTGCTTCGCGAAGCTCAATCCGGCGGCGGGCGCGCCGTCCGACACGACGCCGGCCGCGCAGAGCCCGTACGTCCTGGAGTTCGGGCACAACGCGCTGCACAGCCGGGTCGCGGTGACCGCCGCCGGGCAGGTCGCCACGGCCGGGGTGCGCGGCTGGGACATGCGGGCCAAGCGCGCGCTGTCCGCGCAGTCCCCGGCCGTCCGCAGCAAGGACATCGTCGCCGACATCACTCCCGCGCAGCTCTCGCAGCCGTTCGGCAGGGCCGAGCTGACGGAGACGGGGACGCCGTACACCGCGCAGGCGCAGGTGACTCATGCCGCGCAGTCGTTGGCCGATGACGTGGCGGGCTCTTTCGCGGAGGTCGAGGTCGCGGTCACCGGCAATCCCGAGCTGCGGCCGGGGCAGCCCGTGGCGCTGAAGGGTGCCGGGTTCCCGTTCGAGGGGAAGTACACGGCGACCGGAGTGCGGCATCTCTTCGAGTCCGGGCGGCAGTTCACGACGTGGCTGACCGTGTCGGGGCGGCAGTTCCGGTCCCTGTACGGGCTCGCCTCCGGTGGCGTGGACGCCGCGCCACCGATGCCGGGCGTCGCGATGGCGCTGGTCAGCAACGCCAAGGACCCGCTCCGGCTGAACCGCGTGAAGCTGCGCTTCCCGTGGCTGTCGGACACGTACGAGAGCGACTGGTGCCGCATCGCGCAACTGGGCGGGGTGCGGGGCGGTGGTCTGATGCTGCCCGAGGTGGGCGACGAGGTGCTCGTCGCCTTCGACCGGGGCTCGCTGGAGCATCCGTACGTCCTTGCCGGGCTGTACAACGGCATCGACAAGCCGACACCCAACACGGACGGCCTGCAGCCGATCGACCCGACCAGCGGGCGGGTCAACTGGCGCTCCATGGCCTCGCGCAGCGGCCACACCGTGGAGCTCGTGGACGCCAAGTCCCGTATGAAGAGCGGGATTCGGCTGCAGACCGGGAACGGCCGGCTCACCGTCCACATGGACGAGGCGCGGACCAGCGTCACCATCCGCAGCGACGGCTCCGTGTCGATCCAGGGGACCCGCAACGTCAGCATCCGGGCGGGCGGCAACCTGTCGCTGACCGCGGGCGGTTCGCTGACGATGAGCGCGGGCGGGGCGGTCGACATCAAGGCGGGCGCGAAGTTCGGCGTCAACGCGGGCGGCATGGCGGACATCAACGCGACCGGCGCCGTCAGTCTCAAGTCGGCGGGCGCGGTCGCCGTGAACGCGGTCGGCGCGGTCTCCGTCACCGCCGCGGGCGCGGTCGCCGTCAACGCGGGCGCCGCGGCCGCCATCACCTCGCCGGCGACCGTCGCGCTGACCGCGCCGGCCGTCCTGCGCAACGGCATTCCGTTCTAAGGGGGGGGCAGAGATGAGTGAGCAGTTCGTCGGTGCGGGCTGGACGTTCCCGTTGCGCACGGACGCCGGTGGCGGCATCGCGCTGGCGCGCCGCGAGCGCGAGATCGAGGAGGCGATCCGGCTGGTGCTCGCCACCGCGCCGGGCGAGCGTCCGATGCGACCGGAATTCGGCTGCGCCGTCCACGACATGGTGTTCGCGCCGGTCAACGAAGCGACGGCGGGCCGCATCCGGTACGAGGTGCGGTCCTCGCTCGACCGCTGGGAGCCGCGCATCGAGGTCTTGGACGTCGAGGTCAGCCCGGCCCCCGACGAGCCGTCCGTCCTGTTCATCGACGTGAGCTACACCGTGCGCGGCACCAACAACCCGCGCAGTCTCGTCTTCCCCTTCTACGTGATCCCGTCCACGGAATCAGAGAGCGGAGTCTGAAGTCCGATGGCCCTGCCCGCACCCCACCTCGACGACCGGCGCTTCCAGCAGTTCGTCGACGACGCCAAGCGCTACATCCAGCAGCGCTGCCCGGAGTGGACCGATCACAACGTCTCCGACCCGGGTGTCACCCTCGTCGAGGCGGTCGCGCACATGGCCGACCAGATCGTCTACCGCCTCAACCGCGTGCCGGAGAAGAACCACCTGGCCTTCCTCGACCTGCTCGGCGTCACCCTCTTCCCGCCCTCCGCGGCCCGCGCCGACGTCACGTTCTGGCTGTCGGCGCCGCAGGCCGAGCCGGTGGTGCTGCCCGCGGGCACGGAGGTGGCGACCGGCCGCACCGAGACGGAGGAGGCGGTGGCCTTCGCGACCGAGGCGGACCTGACCGTGGTGCCCTGCGAACTGTCGGCCGTACTGCGGCAGGAGGAGGGCGGCACGCCCCAGGACGTCGGGCAGGACGTCTTCGGCGGCCGCGACGTGGCGGCCTTCGCGGCCGCGCCGCGCCCCGGTGACACGCTGCTGTTCGGGCTGAGCGCCGCGGTGCCGCGCTGCGCGGCCGTGCTCCAGCTGGACAGCCGCGTGGACGGCGTCGGCGTCGACCCGCGCCAGCCGCCACTGGTGTGGGAGGCGTGGACGGCGGAGGGCTGGACGGAGTGCGAGGTCGACGAGGACTCCACCGGCGGCCTCAACAAGCCCGGCGAGGTCGTCCTGCACGTCCCCGCAGGGCACATCGTCTCCCGCGTCGGGCGGCTCGACGCGGGCTGGGTGCGCTGCCGGGTGGTCGAGGCCGCCAAGGGCCAGCCGTTCTACAGCGCGTCGCCGACCGTGCGGTCCGCGTCCGCGTTCACCATCGGCGGCACGACCGTCGTCGCCCACGCGGACGTCGTACGCGACGAACTCCTCGGCGACTCCACGGGCGTCCCCGGACAGCGCGTCCGGCTCGCCCAGGCACCGGTCGTCGCCGACCGGCCGCCGCTGATCCTCGAAGTCTCCGACGGCGAGGGGGCGGGCTGGGCCGAGTGGCGGGTCGTCGACGACTTCGCCGCCTCGGGACCGTACGACCCCCACGTCACCCTGGACGCGACGACCGGCGAGATCGCCTTCGGTCCCGCCGTACGCGAACCGGACGGCTCCCTGCGGCAGTTCGGCGCGGTGCCCGCGAAGGGCGCGGCGATCCGCGCGACCCGCTACCGCACGGGCGGCGGCCGCACCGGCAACGTGGCCCGCGGCGCCATCCAGGTTCTGCGCAGCTCCATCCCGTACGTCGCCCGGGTGGAGAACCGGGAGGCGGCGCGCGGCGGCGTGGACGGCGAGACCGTGCAGGAGGCGAAGGTCCGCGCGCCGATCGCGCTGCGCGCCCAGGAGCGGGCGGTGACGGCGCGCGACTACGAGGAACTGGCGCGGCGGGCCGCCCCCGAGACGGCCCGCATCCACTGCCTGGCCGCGGACTCCGCGGACGTCGGGGAGAACGCGGTCCGCGTCCTCGTCGTCCCCCAGGCCGTGCCCGACCGGGGCGGCAGACTCCGCTTCGAGCAGTTGGTGCCCGGCGAGGAACTCCTCTCCCGCGTCACCCACTTCCTCGACGACCGCCGCCCGCTCGGCACCCGCCTCTCCGTCGGACCGCCCTTCTACCAGGGCGTCACCGTCGTCGCCACGCTGCACTCCTTCCGCGCCGCGCAGGCCGAGCGGGTGCGGACCGAGGCGCTCGACGCGCTGTACGCCTACCTCGACCCGCTGACCGGCGGCGCGCACGGCGAGGGCTGGCCGTTCGGCCGTCCGCTGCGCGCCGGCGAGATCTTCGCCGCACTGCAGCGGGTGCCCGGCGTGGAGCTGGTCGACGAGGTCCTGCTGCACCCCGCCGACCCCCTCACGGGCCGCCGCGGCGACTCCACGGACCGCATCGACCTGGCTCCGTCCGCCCTCCTCTTCCCCTTCGACCACCGCGTCCGCGTGATCGAGGCCCGATGACGAGCCTGGAGAAGGGCGCCGCGTCGGCGCAGGGCTTCCGGGGCGCGCTGCCGGAGGTGCGGTCCGCGCATCCCCTCGGGGAGCAGCTGCCCGCCGTGTTCGCCGACGACGACTTCGCGCTGCGGTTCGTCTCCGGCCTGGACGTCGTGCTCGCGCCCGTCTTCACCGTCCTCGACAGCCTGGAGGCGTACTTCACGCCGTCGCTGGCGCCCGAGGACTTCCTCGGCTGGCTGACGGACTGGGTCGGCACGGAGCTCGACGGCACCGAACCGCTGCGCACGCGCAGGCACGCCGTCGCCTCCGCCGTCGACCTGCACCGCGTCCGCGGCACTCGCCGCGGCCTGTCCGCCGCCGTCGAACTCGCCTTCGGCGTACGCCCGGAGATCGTGGAGAGCGGCGGCGCGACGTGGTCCGCACGCCCGCTGGGCGCGTTCCCCGGCACCCCGCGCCCCGCGCTGCACGTCACGCTGCGCGTGCACGACGCGGCATCGGTGGACCCGCACCGGCTGCGGTCCGTCGTCGCGGCGGCCCGCCCCGCACACCTCCCCTTCACGGCCGAGGTGACGTCCACGCCTGCCCCCGAAGGGACCTGAAGATGTCCGCCAACCCCGAACAGCCACCGTCGACCAACCAGCCCGGGACGAACGAGATGCCGAACTCCTCCGCCACCATGCGCCCGTGCCCCGAGTGCGGCACCCCGGCCCGTCAGCACGGCCAGTCCTTCTGCGACTCCTGCGGCGCCTTCCTGCGCTGGGACTCCCCGGCCGGCGTCGCGGGCTCCGCACCCGCTTCAGCACCCGCACCCGCACCCGCACCCGACGGTCCGGACGCGTCGTCCCCCGCCGCGGCCGGTGCCACGGACACCACCGTCCCCCTTCCGTCCACCGGCCCAACGGAGCCCGCGCCCGCCCCCACCCCCGCGCCGTCGTCCTCCTCCGACACGGCCATCCGGTCGCTGCTCGTGCCGGTGCCGGAGGGGGAGACGGTCGGGCCGCCGGAGACGCCGGGCAGTGTGCTGCCGGGCAGGCCCGAGGCGGCCCGGCCGCGCGTACGGCAGACCGCCGTGCCCGCGGAACCGGAGTCCGGCGCGCCGTGCCCGAGCTGCGGGACGCCCAACGCCCCGCGCCGGCACTTCTGCCGCAGCTGCGCGAACCCCCTCAAGGACTCCGCGACCCCGCCCGCCGAGGGCCCGTACGCCGGCCAGCGGCCCCGGCTGCACCGCGACCGCACCCGCTGGATCGCCCGCGCCGTGGGCATCGCGGTGGTCGTCGGCCTGGTGGCGGGCGGCATCTTCGGCGGGCCGCCGGCCGCCCGCGCCGTGCAGGACCACTTCGCCAAGCGGGTGCCCGTCCACCCGACGGACTCCAGCGCCTCGCACTCCGCCCCCAAGCAGGCGGCGAAGCTCGCCTTCGACGGCTACTCCAACACCTGGTGGGGCACCGGCTACTCGGGCGACTCGGCGGGCCAGTGGCTGCAGGCCGACTTCGGCCAGCCCACCGACCTGCTCAACCTCCTGATCACCCCGGGCACTTCGCCGCGCAGCGCGCAGGCCGCCGCGCAGGCGAGGCCGATGGAGTTCGACCTGGTGGTCAGCGACTCGGCGGGCAAGGAGCACACGATGCACCGCCGGATCAACGACGGCGGCGTGCAGAAGGTCGACGTCCGCGTGCGGGACGCGGTGAGTGCCCGGCTGATCCTGCGCTCCGCGTACGGCGCGGGCAAGGGCCGCCAAGTGGCCGTCGCGGAGCTGGAGTTCTTCGGCCGCTCCTCCACCGGCCAGTGACAGCGGGGCCGGGGCCGGTGAACACCACCGGCCCCGGCCCTGTCACTCCGCGCCGCCCGGCCGGTCAGACCCGGTCGGCCGCGATCAGCAGGTACTGGAACGAACCGTCCCTGTACGAGTTGATGAAGGCCTCCTCGATACCGGTGACCAGCGACGACGTCGCCCGCAGCTCCCAGTAGGGCAGCGTCGCCTCGGTCAGGTCGACGATGGCCGTCGGCACGAGCCGGTTGTCGGCCATGGCCTTCAGGTACTCCCTGCGGGAGTGGATGTTGCACTCGAAGTGCGCGTTGATCTGGGAGACCCACTTCGACGGCTGCCCGTACCGGGGGTTCCAGCAGCCGGTGATGGTCACGTAGCGGCCACCGGGCGCGAGGATGCGGGAGTGCTCGGCGAAGAGGTCGTCCAGGTCGACGTACATGCTCGACTCGTTGTTCCACGACGCCGTGGCCTGGCCCGTGTCGAAGGGCGTGGCGAGCATGTTGCACACGCGGGCGTGGACGTGGTCCTCGATCCCCAGCTCCCGGGCGCGCCGGTTGGCGAACTCGGCCTGCTTGGCCGACAGGGTGACGCCCTCGGCCTTGCAGCCGAAGCGCTGGTGGGCCATGACCATCGAGCCGCCCCGGCCGCAGCCCGCGTCCACGACGGTGTCGTCGCGCCCGACGGGGCCCAGCTGCTCCAGGAGGACCTCGGTCTGCGCCGACTCCAGCCGGTGGAGCTCGGCGATCAGCCTCTTCTCGTACCCGCTGTCGTCGACGTCCCCCAGGGCTTCGTGGTCGACGTCGCCGATGCCGTAGTGATGGTGGTAGAGCCCGTCGACGTCGCCGAGGCGCAGGTTCACCGGCCTGGCCTCGCCGTCCCAGTAGCGGGCGATGTCGCCCTGATAGGGGGACGCGGGGGCGGGGATGGAGAGGGGCGTGGCGTTGGCGAGTTCGGTGCTGGTCACAGTGGTGTCGGCTCCTTACCAGAAGTCGGGCAGGCGATAGCGGTAGGTGTTGGTCCGGTGCCAGTAGTGGTTGCCGTCGACCCAGACGGCCACGCCCCGGAGGAAACGCAGCACGCTCGGGACGGGGCAGGCGGCCGCCAGGTCGGCGGCCTCGGCTTCGAAGTCGTGCATGAGGTCGTTGTGGACCTCGACCGCCTTCAGATAGGCGTCCCGGTCGGAGACGCCCTCCCGTTCGGCGATCACCACGGGCAGATTCAGGTGGCGGCCGGGGCTGTCGAGCTCCTTGGTGTAGGAGTACAGGTCGTTCACGATGGTGGTGGCGTTGCCCGCGAGAGCGATGACCCGCTGCATGGCGTGCTGGGCGTGCAGGTCGGCGGGGAGTTCGTAGCCACCGACGGTGTCGGTGATCGTGGGGCAGGGGCGGAAGTTGTTGAACTGGCGCATCGCCAGGTACTCCCACACCTCGGGCACGTGGTCCGTCTCGGCCCACGCGGCCTCGGCTAGGTAGCCGAGGTGCAGCCGCGCCATGTCGTGCCGGTACCGGTCGGCCTGCGATGCGGTGGCGTGCTGGAGGAAGTACGCCATGGCCGAGCGGTAGGCGCGCCGCGGCGCGTCCGAGTGGAGCGACTCCGTCCACTGCGGCTCGTACTCCTTCGTCGTGTGGAGCGGGTCGAGGGCCGTGTGGGCCAGCAGGAGGCGGCTGCCGAGGCCGACGGGTGAGCCGCCGTGGTCCTCGCAGTAGCAGTCGTCGACCGCGTTCTCCGCGACCATCAGCCGGGTGGCGATCATCAGGTGGTCGACGGTGGGTGCGTCCGGATGGCAGGCGACCATGTACCGGCCGACGGAGAAGCCGTCGAACTGGTCCTCCCACTCCGGTGGGAACGCCTGCACCTCGTCCACCGCCCACGCCTTGATCCGGCGGCTGACCTCCGCCACGCGTGCCTCGTCGGGCGGCGGCACGGGGTGGTGGTAGAGCCCCGGAATCACCTTGCCCTCGACCGGCTCGTCGAGCCCACCGGCCGCTTCGGCTACGGCGGCGGGTACTTCAGGTACGTCGGGCACTTCGGGCACGGCGGCCGCGTCGGGTACGACGGGTTCCTCGTGTCGGCTCAGGTACAGGCCCGCCGTGCCGAGGCCGCTCGGGCCGCGCAGGATTCTTTCCAGATCAGGCATCCGTGGCTCCTGGGTCACTGGGTGAGTGCCGGGTGGGGCGGCGGGCTAGGACACGCCCTGGCCGTGCCTGCGGGCGATCTGCACGTTCTCCAGGACGCCCAGCGCGTCGGGGAGCAGGACGGCGGCCGAGTAGTAGGCGGTGACGAGGTAGGAGATGATCGCCTGCTCGCTCATGCCCATGAAGCGCACGGACAGGCCCGGCTCGTACTCCTCGGGGAGGCCGGTCTGGTGCAGGCCGATGACGCCCTGGTTCTCCTCGCCCGTACGCATCGCCAGGATGGAGCTGGTGTTCTGCTCGGTGATGGGGATCTTGTTGCAGGGCAGGATCGGGACGCCGCGCCAGGCCGGGACCTGCTGGCCGCCGAGGTCGACGTTGTCCGGGTAGAGCCCGCAGGCGGTGAAGCCCCGGCCGATGGCCGCGATCGTCCGGGGGTGGGCGAGGAAGAACTTGGTGCCGCGGCGACGGCAGAGCAGGTCGTCGAGGTCGTCCGGGGTGGGCGGGCCCGAATGGGGCTGGATCCGCTGCTTGAAGGCGGCGTTGTGGAGGAGACCGAACTCCCGGTTGTTGATCAGCTCGTGCTCCTGGCGCTCGCGCAGCGCCTCGATGGTGAGCCTGAGCTGTTCCTCCGTCTGGTTCATCGGCCCGTTGTAGAGGTCGGCGACCCTCGTGTGGACCCGCAGAACGGTCTGGGCGACGGAGAGTTCGTACTCCCGCGGGTGCAGTTCGTAGTCGACGAAGGCGCCAGGGAGCGCGGCCTCGCCGGTGTGTCCGGCGGACATCGCGATCTCCGCCTCGCCGTGCCGGGTCTGCCGCGCCACGGACCGCGAGGTGAACTGCCGGAGGTGGGCCCGGAGACCCGGCGCCGTGGACAGGACGGCCTCGAAGTCGGCACGGGACAGGGTGAGCAGGGTGCCCGCGGTCTTCGCGGTGGCGGTGAAGTTCCACGTGGCGCCGGCGTCCCCCAGCAGGGCGTCCTCACCGAACCGGCCTCCGTCGGCAAGTACGGCGACGTCGACCTCGTCGCCGTACTTGCCGACGGAGGTCTGGCCGATCCGGCCGTGCGCGATCAGATGGAGCTGCTCGGCCGGTGTGCCGCGCGCGACGAGCACCTCACCGGCGCGGAAGTCGTGCTGCACGAACCGGTCGGCGAGCGCAATCAGCACCTCGTCGTCGTCGAAACCGCGCAGCAGGGCCAGCTCCCCGAGCTCGCGGGGCACCACCCGGACGTCGGCGCCGTCCTGCAGGAACTCGATGCACCCGTCGCCGACGGTGTAGGTCAGCCGGCGGTTCACCCGGTAGGTGCCGCCCTTGGTCTCCACCCACGGCAGCATCCGCAGCAGCCACCGCGAGGTGATCTCCTGCATCTGGGGCGCGGACTTGGTCGTCGTGGCGAGATTGCGGGCCGCCGCTGTGCTCAGGCTGGACTGCCGGGGCGGCTCCAGCCGCTCGTCCGGGCTGGTCTCAACGGTCATCAGGCGGGTTCTCCTTCGTGACGTATCCGTCCAGATGCACGGGAAAGCTAACGGCCGTCACGACCAACTCGCCTGGAAACGCTGTGCAGTTAATTCGATGCAGCGATCTTGCCGCGCATCAGGTTTATCCGGATGTCGGGTTTATCCGGCCACCGGGCCGGAAACCGACACCACACGAAGTGACCGCCGGGCACCGGAGGGGTGCGCCCGGCGGCCACGTACCGGAGGCGGCCGTCGGGTTACGACAGCTGCGACTGCACCTGCGAGGAGATGAGCTCCAGGTGGTCCAGGTCGGCCAGGTCCAGACACTGGAGGTAGATGCGGCTCGCGCCGATCGCCTCGTACCGCCCGATCTTGTCGACGACCTCGGCGGGCGACCCCGCCAGGCCGTTCGCCTTGAGCTCGTCGACCTCGCGGCCGATGGCCGCCGCGCGCCGGGCGACCTCCGCGTCGTCCTTGCCGACGCAGACCACCAGCGCGCTGGAGTACACCAGATCGCTGCCCTTGCGCCCGGCCTGCTCGGCGGCCGCCCGGACCCGCCCGAACTGCCGCTCGCTGTCCTCGATCGAGGCGAAGGGGATGTTGAACTCGTCGGCGAACTGCGCGGCGAGGCGCGGGGTGCGTGTCGCGCCGTGGCCGCCGATCAGGACCGGCACCTTGGGCTGCGCGGGCTTGGGCAGGGCCGGGGAATCCGTGAGCTGGTAGTGCTTGCCGTCGTGGTTGAAGGTCTTGCCGACCTCCGTCGCCCAGAGCCCGGTGACGATCTCCAGCTGCTCTTCGAGGCGGGCGAACTTCTCCTTCGGGAAGGGGATGCCGTACGCCTTGTGCTCGTCCTCGAACCAGCCAGCACCCAGCCCCAGTTCGACCCTGCCGCCCGACATCTGGTCGACCTGTGCCACCTGGATGGCGAGGACACCGGGCAACCTGAACGTGCCGGCCGTCATGAGGGTGCCGAGCCTGATCCGCTTGGTCTCGCGGGCGAGGCCGGCGAGCGTGATCCACGCGTCCGTGGGCCCCGGCAGGCCGTCGGCGGAACCCATGCGGAGGTAGTGGTCCGAGCGGAAGAAGGCGTCAAAGCCGAGGTCCTCGGCGGCCTTGGCGACGGTGAGCAGGGTGTCGTAGGTGGCCCCTTGCTGGGGCTCCGTGAAGATTCGAAGATCCATGGCTCCATCCTGCACGCTCGAACGCCTGGCGACCCCGCCGGTCCCGCCGATCCCCCGCCGCCCCGGTCGGGTGAAATACCGTCAACCCCACGGCGGCGCGGGCCCGGCCCAGTGACCATGCCCACCCGGTGATCGTTGGCTCGGGCGGAGCCGGACCGCCCGGCATCCGCGCCGGCGGTCGCAGCCGGCGCGTCGCCCGCGTCAGCCGCCTTCCCCGCACGGGAGGGCCAGGGCCGAGGAGGCCGCCATGTCCCAGGAAGCCGTGCCCGATCAGGAGGCCGCGCAGAAGGTGGCCGCGCAGGATCCGGCCGTGCCCGCACAGCAGGGCGCACCCAAGGGCCTGCTGCAGCAGATGGAGGAGTTGATGGCGGCGCTCAACGCGGATCTGACCCGGCTCGACGCCGATCTGCAGCAGTCCACGTCCGCCGGAGCCCCCGCGGGCGCCCACCAGCAGGGCGACGACGAGCCCGGCCGCCCCTGACCGCACCGGCGCGCCCCCGGGGCCTCCGCGACCCCGTTCCCTCTCCCCCGCGGGGTCGGCACGGAGCCACCTCATGACGGACCCGCCGCCCCCGCGGGCCCCGCCGCCGAATCGGCCCCGGGCAGGCTCTCCTCCCGGACCGCCAGCCTGCGCAGCATCTCAAGGACCCGGTCCCTCGACTCGTCGGCGGCGTCGATCGCTTCCATGCACTGCCAGTACACCCCCTCCTCCTCGGCGCCCATCGCGACGCCGACCAGCGCGATGCCGACCTCCCCGAGGAGTCTGCCGAGGCCGAGCAGGACCTGGTGCGCGTCGCCCGTCTCCGTCAGCCGGGCCGCCCGTATGTCCTCGGTGCCGAGGCGCGGGGCGTCGAGCACTCCGCAGGCTCTGCCGCCCACTTCGCTCAGGCCCAGCGCCTCGCCCCGTAACTCCGGCGGGCCCGCGACCGCGAGGTGGCTGCCGATCGCCTGCGCCAGCGCCTGCGACTGCCACACCTCCACGACGATGTCCGCGGGCTCCTGACTGCGCGCCAGGGCGCGACGGTTCGCCTCGATGAGCCGCATCGCATTCATGTCCGACCCCCTCCCTGTCCACTACCCAGAGTGATGCCCATCGGGTCGAAAAGCCAGGGGAAGCCGGAATTCTGTGGACAAGTAATCGAGTTTGGACAAGCCATCCACTCCGGAGAGTGACGAAAATACCGGAAGGATCAGCTCCGGTGTGCTGGGGAGGGCTCAGGGACCGTCCGCGGACGGACCTGAGGCCGAATCCTGGGCCGCATCCGGGGCCGGCACCGGAAAGCGCCGCTCGTTCCGCTCGATCTTCGCGGCGAGCGCCGCCAGCACGTCGATCCCCAGCACCTCGCAGAACTGCAGCAGATACGCGAGGACGTCGGCCACCTCGTCCGCCACCCGGGGCGCCCTGTCGGGGTCCGCCATCACGCGCGCGGACTCCTCGGGCGTCAGCCACTGGAAGATCTCCACCAGTTCCGACGCCTCCACGCTGAGCGCCGCGGCCAGGTTCTTCGGGGTGTGGTACCGCTCCCAGTCGCGCGCCGCCGCGAACTCGGCCAGCCTGCGCTGCAGTACCGCCACGTCAAGTCGTTCCGTCACGGCCTCAGGTCTACCACCGAGGTCGTTCCGTCACGGCCTCAGGTCCACCACCGAGGTCCCCGCGGCGTCGGCCGCCCAGGACGCGTCCCCCACCGCGCCCACCAGCCGGATGTGCCCGCGCTCGCAGGTGCGCGCCGCCAGTTCGCCGAGGGCCCGCGACTGCCGCGCGTCGAGGCGCCGGTCCAGGCCGTCGGCGAGGACCGTGAGCGTCTGGTACGCCTGCGGCACCTCGGCCACCGGGTCGACGGCGAGCACGCCGGGCCCGGTGAGCAGCACCAACGCCAGGGCGAGGTACCGCAACTCGCCGTCGCCGAGCCGCCCGAGGGGCGTACGCACCCCGCCGCCCCGGTCGATGAAGGCGTGCACCGCGCCGTCCTCCACCTCCTCGGCGAAGACGTCGGCGACCGGGCCCGCGCAGCCGGAGCGCACCGCGGAGACCAGCATCGCGTGGCGCGTCGCGCACTCCGAGCGGGTGCGCCACAGCACTTCGGCGAGGTTGTCGCAGCCGCCCAGGAGGCGGCCCGTGCCGATCAGGCCGGCCGGGACGGGGGCGCGCATGCGGCTGGGCCGCGGGTCGCAGGCGTACGCCGAGCGCAGCGCGACCACGACCTGTTCCGCCGCCGCCAGGACCAGCCGCTGCCCGTCGGTCTTCCCCGCCACGCGCAGCGGCACGAGCGCCGTGCCGAGCCGGTCGTCCGGCATCGGGGCCCGCGTCACGGGCGACGCGCCCGCGGTGTGCCAGGCCGCCTGGACCACGCGCCGGCCCGGATCGCGCAGCGCCGTCTCCAGGAGGACGAGTCCGTCGCGGGTCAGCCGCTCGCCCACGACGCGCAGTTCGGGCTCGGCCTGCACGGCGAGGTCGAGCCGGACGGTGCCCGCGGGGCCCTCGACGGTGCAGCCGATGCGGAAGCCGCGCCGCCGCTGGCCGTCGGCGCGGGCGCGTTCGGGTACGCACGCCACGGGGTCCGCGAAGACGTCGGGCAGCTCCGCGCCGGCGCAGAGCCGCGCCAGTGCCTCGTACGCGCCCAGGGCGCTGGACTTGCCGCTGCCGCTCGGTCCGGTGAGCAAGGTCATCGGGCCGAACGGGAGCACCGCGGCGCGGTGTCCGGCGAAGGCGGAGAGCCGCAGTTCGGTGACCTGCGGCCGGTTGTGGCCCGCTGGCGACTCCGTGACCGCGATCCTGGAATGCACCGTCATGCCCGGAAGGTAGGCGGCGGTCGTCCCGGTGAACCGTTACGCCCAACCGACCTTCCTACGATCGGGGGATTCGCGCCGGAGAAGGCCCGCCCCGGCCGTCGAGGGGCTACGGCCGGTGCGGTGCCCGGGCGTTACGGCTGCGCAACCGCTTCCACCAGGCCCTGGACCTCCGTGCCGGGCGGCGCGAGGAGGAAGACGTTCTTGTCGACCCGGTGCATGGCGCAGCCGAGGCCGAGGACCACGCCGCTGCTGAAGTCCAGGACGCGCTTGGCGACTTCGGTCTCGGCGCCCGTCAGGTCCAGCAGGACCGGGATCTGCGCCATCACTGTCTCGGCGACCTCGCGGGCGTCCGAGAAGACGTTGACCCGCATCACCACGAAGCGGCGGCGCGTCTCGGTCTCCGCGTCGGGCAGCGCGCGGTGTCCCGGCCACGAGGGCCATTCGTTGCGGCTGCGCAGCGGTACGACCTGGGCGAGCCCTTCCCACTGTTCATCGGTGACGTCGTGGCGCTGACTGCTGCTCACTTGCCCACCCCGTCCTGGCTCGCACTTGTTCTCTGCACCGGCCAATTCTTACGCCAAGTCACCCGTTCAGCCCAACAGCGACACGGTCGCCGCGGGCCGTCAAGGGGGCGGGTGCCCCTTCTTCCCGGCGTTCAACGCCGTGAGCTTCGCCACCTTCCCGCTTCGGCGCGGGCCGGGTGTTCCGGTCCGAGGAAGACCGCCACGTCCCGGCTGTCCGGGGCGGGGTGGGCGATCTGGTGCCAGCCGACGCGGCGGTAGAACCGGACCGCGTCGGTGGCGCGGGCCCCGGTCAGGAGCCAGCAACGGCCGTCGGGAGCGTCCCGCGTCACCGCCGCGAGCAGGGCGCGGCCGACGCCGAGGCCGTGGGCATCGGGCCGGACGGCGAGTTCGTCGACTTGGAGAGAGCCACCGAGCCAGTCGTGGGCGCGGGCCCCGAGGGCGGCGGTGACCAGAGGGTACGAGCGGGTGTCGGGGAGCGGGGTGGCGGTCGTCCAGGCGGTCGCGAAGCCGATGAGGCGCGACGGCCGGTCCGCACCGGACGCGGGCGCGCCGCCGCCGAGGGCGAGCGCCGCGGTGAGTTCGGGGCGCGACGCATCGTCCGCGATGAGATGCGACGGCCGGTCTGCACCCGGCGCATGCCCGCCGCCGTCCAGAGCGACCGCCGCCGTGAACCCGGGGCGTGCGGCGTCATCCCCGACGAAACGCGGTGACCGGCCCCCGCCCGGCGCATGCTCACCGCCGTCCAGGGCGACTGCCGCCGTGAACCCGGGGCGTGACGCGTCGTCCGCGAGGCGTTTCAGGTAGTGGTCCGCCTCGGCGGGGGCCTCGTTCCAGGGCGGCTGGGCGAAGGCCTCGGCGTAGACGGAACGTATGTCTTCGGTGTGGCGCGTGAGGAGTTCGGTACCGGTCACCCGTCGGATGACGGGGCGTCGCCCGGTCACGCCGCCCGCCCGAAGGCCGCGCCGACGGGGTGGAGCGAGGCGGTCTCCAGTGGTGCCGAGGGGTCGATCGACATGTTGAGGGGCGCGGGATCGGCGCCCGCGCGCACCAGCAGGTCGCCGACGGCCGCGATCATCGCGCCGTTGTCGGTGCAGAGCCGGGGCGGCGGGACGCGCAGCGCGATGCCCGCCGCCCGGCAGCGCTCCTCGGCGAGCGCGCGCACGCGGGAGTTGGCCGCGACGCCGCCGACCACGACGAGCGTGCGGACGCCGTGCTCGCGGCAGGCGGCGACCGCCTTGCGGGTGAGCACGTCGGCGACGGCCTCCTGGAGTGATGCCGCACCGTCGGCGACCGGGAGCGGCCGCCCCGCGTGGCCCTCGGCCCAGCGCGCGGCGGCCGTCTTCAGTCCGGAGAAGGAGAAGGAGGACGAGAAGGAGGACGGGAAGGAGTGGGTGTGGGCTGCGTCGCGCGGGGCGGTCAGCGGGCGCGGGAAAGGGACCGCGGCAGGGTCTCCGTCGCGGGCCGCCCGGTCGATGGCGGGGCCGCCCGGGTAGGGCAGGCCGAAGACCCGCGCGACCTTGTCGAAGCATTCGCCGGCCGCGTCGTCGAGGGTGTCGCTGAGGTGGACGATCGGGTCGCGCGCGAGGTCGCGTACGAGAAGGAGGGAGGTGTGGCCGCCGGAGACGACGAGGACCATGCAGGGGTCCGGGAGCGGTCCGTGCTCCAGGGTGTCGGCCGCGACGTGCCCGGCCAGGTGGTGCACGCCGTACAGCGGCACGTCCAGGGCGTACGCGAGGCTCTTCGCGCCGGCGAGGCCGACCTGGAGGGCGCCGGAGAGGCCGGGGCCCGTGGTGACGGCGACGGCGCCGACGTCGGACATCCGCAGACCCGCCTCGTCCAGCGCGCGGCGGACCACCGGGGTGAGCGCGTGGACGTGGGCGCGGGCGGCGATCTCGGGGACGACGCCTCCATAGCGTGCGTGTTCGTCCATGCTCGACGCCACCACGTGGCCGAGCAGCCGTCCTTCGCGGACGAGGCCCGCGCCCGTCTCGTCGCAGGACGACTCGATGCCGAGCACCACCGGAGAGCCCATCGCGCGTTGGCCTTTCTGCACCACTTCTACCCCACCAGTAATTGCAAGTAGTTCGCAATAAGGGTACGCCGCCGGGTCGGCAGTAGAGTGCGGAACTGCGCAGTCTCCCCCGAACCCCGAGGTCAGGTACCCGCAGTGACCCCCGCACCCCCCGCAGGAACACCGGCCGCCGCCGTCGCCGTCGTCGGGATCGGGGCCGACGGCTGGGACGGGCTCCCGGCCGCGTCACGGACCGCGCTCGCGGAGGCCGACGTACTCATCGGCGGAGCCCGCCAGCTGGAGCTGCTGCCCGCCGACCGGTGCCCCGGCGAGCGCGTCCGCTGGCCCTCGCCACTGCGGCCCGCCGTGCCCGGCCTGCTCGCCGCCCACGCGGGGCGCCGCGTCGCCGTGCTCGCCAGCGGGGACCCCATGTTCTACGGCATCGGACGCGCCCTGACCGAGGAACTCGGAGCCGCCGCGCTGCGCGTCCTCCCGCACCCGTCCGCCGTCTCCCTCGCCTGCGCGCGCCTCGGCTGGCCCGTCGAGGACACGGAGGTCGTCACGCTCGTCGGCCGCCCGGCCGCCCGCGTCGCCGCCTCGCTGCACGACGGGCGCCGCCTCCTCGTGCTCAGCGCGAACGCGGCCACGCCCGCCGAGGTCGCCGCCCTGCTGCGCGAGCACGGCTTCGGCCCGAGCCGGCTGCGCGTCCTCGAACAGCTCGGCGGGGAGAGGGAGTCGACGTACGAAGGTGTCGCCGACAGCTGGTCACACGAGCCCGGCGACGCGCTGAACGTCGTCGCGGTCGAGTGCCGCCGCTCCCCCGACGCGCTGCGCCTCGGCGTCGTGCCGGGGCTGCCCGACGCCGCGTACGACAACGACGGGCAGCTCACCAAGCGGTACGTCCGCGCCGCCACCCTCGCCGCACTCGCGCCCGCACCGGGCGAACTGCTCTGGGACGTGGGCGGCGGCTCCGGCTCGATCGCCGTGGAGTGGCTGCGGGCGCACCCGTCGTGCCGTGCCGTCACCATCGAGAAGAACCCCGTGCGCGCCGAGCGGATCACCCGGAACGCCGAGCGGCTCGGCGTGCCGGGGCTGCGCGTCGTCACCGGCGCCGCGCCCGCCGCGCTCGCCCAACTGCCCGCCCCCGACGCCGTGTTCATCGGCGGCGGCCTGACCGCGCCCGGTCTCCTCGACGCCGGCTGGGCCGCGCTGCCGCCCGGCGGACGGCTCGTCGCCAACACCGTCACGCTGGAGTCCGAGGCCCTCCTCACGGAGTGGTACCGGCGCCACGGCGGCGAGTTGGTGCGGCTCGCCGTCGCGCAGGCCGTCCCCGTGGGCGGCTTCACCGGGTGGCGGCAGGCCATGCCGGTCACCCAATGGTCCGTCACCAAGTCAGGAGAGCAAGAACGATGACCGTGTACTTCATCGGCGCGGGACCCGGCGCCGCCGACCTGATCACGGTCCGCGGCGCGCGACGGATCGCGAGCTGCCAGGTCTGCCTGTACGCGGGCAGCCTGGTGCCGCGCGAACTCCTCGCCGAATGCCCGGACGGTGCGCAGCTCGTCGACACCGCGCAGCTCAACCTGGACCAGATCACCGAGAAGCTGGTGCACGCGCACGAGCAGGGGCTCGACGTGGCGCGGCTGCACTCCGGCGACCCGTCCGTGTTCAGTGCGGTGGCCGAGCAGATGCGGCGGCTCGACGCGGCCGGGGTGCCCTACGAAGTGGTGCCGGGCGTCCCCGCGTTCGCCGCGGCGGCGGCCGCGCTGAAGCGGGAGCTGACCGTGCCGACCGTCGGCCAGACCGTCATCCTCACCCGCGTCGCCCAGCGCGCGACGGCCATGCCCGAGGGCGAGGACCTGGCCACGCTCGGCCGCAGCGGCGCGCTGCTCGTCCTGCACCTGGCCACGGGGTACGTCGACCGTGTCGTCGACGAGCTCCTGCCGCACTACGGCGCCGACTGCCCCGCCGCGGTGGTCGCCCTCGCCAGCCGGCCCGACGAGGTGGTCCTGCGGGGCACGCTGGAGTCCATCGCGGGGCAGGTGAAGGAGGCGGGCATCGTGCGGACCGCCGTCATCATGGTGGGGCGGACGCTGGGCGCCTCGCAGTTCCGCGACAGCCACCTGTACTCGGCGGAGCGCGACCGGCACGTCTGCTGACGCGTGGCCCGGCCCGTGGCCCGCGGCGCTACTTGAGCGCGCTGCGGCCCACGACCGTGCCGGCCCGGTCGATGCAGATGACGTCGACCCTGACCGGCGCGCCCCGCAGTACCGCGAGCGCCTCGTCGCGGGCCGTCTCGGCGACCAGGTCACCGAGCGGCACGCCCGCGGCCGCGCACAACTGCAGCGCCGCGAGGCCCGTGTTGGCGGCAGCGACCTGTTCCGCGAGGTCGGCGGAGGCACCGCCCCGGCGGGCCAGCTCCGCGAGGAAGCCCTTGTCGACCTGGGAGCGGGCCGAGTGCAGGTCGAGGTGGCCCGCCGCGAGCTTCGACAGCTTGGCGAAGCCGCCGCAGATGGTGAGGCGGTCGACGGGGTGGCGGCGTACGTACTTGAGGACCGCGCCCGCGAAATCACCCATGTCGAGAAGGGCGTCCTCGGGCAGCCCGTACTCGGCGACGACCGTCTTCTCCGACGTCGATCCTGTGCACCCGGCGACGTGCGTGCGCCCCGCCGCCCGCGCCACGTCCACGCCCCGCCGGATCGAGTCGATCCACGCCGAGCAGGAGTACGGCACGACGATGCCGGTCGTCCCCAGGATGGACAGGCCGCCGAGGATGCCGAGCCGCGGGTTCCACGTGGAGCGGGCGATCTCCTCGCCGTGGTCCACGGAGACGGTGATCTCGACGTCCGGCGCGGCCCCGGCCCGCTCCGCGACCAGCGTCACGTGGTCGCGCATCAGCTGCCGCGGCACGGGGTTGATCGCGGGCTCGCCCACGTCGAGCGGCAGCCCGGGGCGGGTGACGGTGCCCACGCCGGGCCCCGCCCTGAAGACGACGCCGGAGCCGGGCGGCAGCCGCCGCACCGTGGACCGCACGAGCGCGCCGTGCGTCACGTCCGGGTCGTCGCCCGCGTCCTTGACGATGCCCGCCATGGCGTACGCGTCCGTCAGCTCCTCGGCGGCGAGCGCGAAGGCCGGCGTCTGGCCCTTGGGCAGCGTGATGGTCACCGGGTCGGGAAAGTCGCCGGTGAGGAGCGCCGTGTACGCGGCCGTCGTGGCGGCGGTCGCACAGGCGCCGGTCGTCCAGCCGGGCCGCAGACCGGTGTGTTTGAGTTGGGCGGTGCGCCCGCCCTCGGCCTGGCCCGGCCCGCTCGCCTTACTCATGTGCCTTACTCACGGCCTTACTCGTGGCCTTACTCATGAAGGGAACCGAACTCCGTGCACGTACTGATTCTGGGGGGAACGACCGAAGCGCGCCGCCTGGCTGAGCTCCTCACGGGCGAGGCGGGACCACGGGGACTGCGCGTGACCAGCTCCCTCGCGGGACGGGTCGCGGCGCCGCGCATGCCGCCCGGCGAGGTCCGCGTGGGCGGCTTCGGCGGCGCCGAGGGGCTGGCGGCGTGGCTGACCGGACACCACGTGGACGCGCTCATCGACGCCACCCATCCTTTCGCAGGGACGATCTCGTTCAACGCGGCGCGGGCCGCCGCCACGGCCCATGTTCCCCTGCTCGCCCTGCGCCGCCCCGGCTGGGTCCCGGAGGACGGGGACGACTGGCATCCGGTCGACTCCCTGGAGCAGGCGGCACGGGTGCTGCCCGCCCTCGGCGAGCGCGTCTTCCTCACCACCGGGCGGATGGGCCTCGCCGCGTTCGCCGGGGACCCGGAGCTGGACGCCCGCTGGTTCCTCGTACGCTCCGTGGACGCGCCCGAGCCGCCGTTCCCCGCCCGCATGGAGGTGCTCCTCGACCGGGGCCCGTTCACCCTGGACGGGGAGCGCGAACTGCTCCGCACCCACGGGATCGACGTCCTGGTGACGAAGGACAGCGGGGGCGCGGCGACTGCGCCCAAGCTTGTCGCTGCGCGCGAGGCGGGAGTGCCGGTGGTGGTCGTCCGGCGCCCCGCCGGGCCGGAGGGGCTCACCGAGGTCGCCACGCCGCAAGCGGCCGCTGAGTGGGTCCTTGCCGCTGCGCGGTGAGGTGCGGGTGCGTCGTGGCCGGTCGCGCAGTTCCCCGCCGACGCAGACGACGACCACCTCGGCGGCGCGGACCGCCTGCCCGGGGGTGGCGGCGCGGACGGCGCCCCGGGCGACGAGGCCGTC